>NZ_JBNNTG010000028.1:0-90781 GCF_050278525.1 Peribacillus sp. NPDC096540
ATTAGACTGTTTGGTGAAGATAAAGAACTAGAGCTTGTTGGAATCTCCATTGGTGGCGGAACGATAGAAATAATAGAGTTGAACTCGTTTAAGCTAAAATTATCAGGTGAAAACCCAGCTATTTTAGTGGTACATAACGATGTTTATGGAATTATATCTTCCGTTTCAACGGTTTTAGCGAATCATGAAATTAACGTTGGCCACATGGAAGTATCGCGAAAAGAAAAAGGTCAAATGGCTCTAATGGTGATTGAAGTTGATCAAAAAATCAATGAGAATGTCATGAAAGAACTTGAGGAATTGGAAAACGTTTCGCAAGTTATTAAAATGGTTGAATAAGAATCACTAAACGTGTTGATATAGATATGGAGGTAAAAACATGTTCCGAAATGTAGCAGAGTTGGTTGAACTTGCTGAAAGTAAAAATGTAAAAATCGCGGAAATCATGATTTTACAAGAAATGGAGTTCTCAGGTTTGTCGAGAGAACAGATTATTGAAAAAATGGACAGGAATTTGACTGTTATGGAACAAGCAGTTGAAAGAGGTCTTAAAGGTGTACAATCCGTTACAGGTCTAACGGGTGGAGATGCAGTTTTGTTGCAAAATTATATCAAAACAGGTAAGGCACTAGGAGGCAATTTGCTATTGGATGCCGTTAGTAAAGCGGTTGCGACAAACGAAGTCAATGCAGCAATGGGAGTGATTTGTGCCACTCCAACTGCAGGTTCTGCTGGAGTAGTTCCCGGTACGTTATTTGCCGTGAAAGAAAAATTACACCCAACCCGAGCTGAGATGATTGATTTTCTTTTCACTTCTGCTGCATTCGGTTTTGTTGTGGCTAACAATGCTTCCATTTCTGGAGCAGCTGGAGGTTGTCAAGCCGAAGTGGGATCAGCAAGTGGAATGGCAGCAGCTGCCATTGTAGAATTGGCCGGCGGTACACCAAGTCAAGCTGCAGAAGCGATGGCAATCACATTGAAAAATATGCTTGGTTTAGTTTGTGATCCTGTGGCAGGTTTGGTTGAAGTTCCTTGTGTGAAGCGTAACGCAATGGGGGCATCTAATGCGATAACGGCGGCTGATATGGCTCTTGCAGGTATTAGGAGCCGAATTCCATGTGACGAAGTTATCGATGCTATGTATAAAATCGGATTGACCATGCCAGTTGCGCTTCGTGAAACAGCTGAAGGCGGACTGGCTGCAACTCCGACGGGTCGTAAATTGGCAGAAGAAATATTTGGTTCATTTAAATAAACTTTTGTCCCCTTTAACAACAGGATTGTTAAAGGGTTTTTTTATGTCAACTCAAGAATATTGAATAACCTGTTCAAGTACAGATACTTGGGCAGTTTTTTTGCGTTTACCAAAGAAAATGAAAAAACTTTCACCACCATGCTACTTTCATCTCGTAAAAGTTTATATGGAGTGTGAAAGGGGGTGAGCGACATGGCAAACCAAATTCCAGTATCAAGTACATTACGGATTGATTTTGAGACGGGGTTAAATGAAAAGGGGGCTATCGTTTTCAAGCGTAGATCATTTTCGAACATCAAGGTTGAGGCGACGGCGGATCAGTTGTTTTCGGCAGCAACAGCAATTGCAAGCGTGCAGAATTATCCAATGGGTGAAGTGACCCGAGTGGATACGAATTCATTGATTGGCTAATCGGCTTTTAGCAAAAGGTTGAAAAAACAGGAGGTGATACAAAATGGCTAGAGTATTGGAAATGATATTCGTAACAGAGGAAGGAAAGTCAGCGACGATTTCCGTTGAAAATCCAAAGGAGCCGGTTGATGCGAATACAGTCAAATCGGCAATGAAGCAAATGATTATTGGGAATGCCTTCGTTGCATCATCGGGCGACTTTGTCAGTATTAAAGGAGCACGCCTTGTCGAGCGTAATGTCGAGGATGTTGAACTTATCTAACTGTAAGCAGGCAGGCTCATCTTTGAAGGTCGTGTCCTGAAATAGGTGAGCCTGTTTTTCACCATACCAGAAGAGAGGTGAACAAAAGTGGATCAAATCCTGCCATTTTTCAGTGATATCGGGTTTCCGATTATTGTTACCCTTTATTTGCTTCATCGGATTGAAACAAAATTGGATACATTGAACGAAACCCTTGTCGAGCTGCCTGATCGGTTGCATGAGGGATTCCAAAGTCAGTTTAGAGGATAGGTCGGAAGCATTATGGATGATATCATTCATAGTGCTTTTTTTATTTTGCAAAAGGGATCTTACCAGATACACATCAAGCTAACGAGGTAAAATACTATATGTAAAATTATCTTGAGAACATTTTAATTTATAATAATAACGAGAATATACGGTATATTATCGGTTTTATTTGAACATTGTTTACTAAAAGGGGTATTTTGTAAATAACATATTTTAAAGAATATATGGGGGGATGCATTTCAATAATTTTCATGACTTATAAAGACTGAATATTTAAAAAATAAACGAAGCTTGATTCGCAAATTAAATTGATTACACACACTAGGAGGACTCTACTTTAGAAATACTATCATCATTTTTAGCACTAACTATAATTATTTCATCAATGCCAAATTCATTAAATGCCAGCAGTGAAGGGGCAGAAGTTTATAGTGCACAACAAGAACTTGTAGGAGAGGTACAAGCAACTCTAATAAATATAATTAACACGATTATTTTTTTAAGATTATCAATAAACTTAAAGAATTGAGTAAACATTTGAATGAATAATAATATAACTTCATTTTTTAAAAGCGTTGCAATCAGTTTTGTAATCAGTTTAATAGTCTTAGGCACTTTAGTAATTATTTATCATTTTTTAAGGGGATTGCAGGCATCGCTTATCTCTTTTCAAGCAAGAGGAAGAATCAGGCGGTGGTCAAAACGACTTCTTGATGTGTAAGATTGAACGGAAAGAAGATGCAATTAAGGTTCATAGTGTTTATCGGGCTTGCTGCCATTTTCATGAAGTTCAAGGTTTGGAATAAGAACAAAGCGATGGCGGGAAAAAGCAAGTAAATCAGAACTTGATTGAAAAAAGGGAACTCGACTATTGCAGTCGAGCTCCCTTTTTGTGGGCTTTGGATTTGATGCTAAATCTCAATGATTAACGGAAGGATCATTGGTTTTTTCTTAGTTTGGTTATAGAGATATTGCCCTAGTTCCTTCTTTATGGTTTGTTTAATGATATTCCATCGGTATATTTTTTCACTTTGTAAGTCGTTGACCGTTTTCGTGACAAGACGATTTACATGTCTAAGGAGCTCATCGGAATTTTGAACGTATACAAATCCACGGGAAATGGTATCGGGTCCTGATACTATTTTTCTTTCTGTCTTGCTTAGTGTTATGACAATTACGAGCATCCCATCTTCGGAAAGCTGTTTACGGTCGCGCAGTACGACTTCTCCAACATCACCAACGCCCATACCGTCAACAAAGGTATTGCCGGCAGCAACCTTTCTGGTTTGACGGGCGACCGAGTTTTCAATATCAACGACATCGCCATTATTGATGATGAAAGTATTTTCCTTTTCCACCCCTACAGACTCAGCTAGTAGTCGATGTTGGTGCAACATCCTATATTCACCGTGAATGGGAATGAAATACTTAGGTTTCATCAGGGTAAGCATGAGCTTTAACTCTTCCTGATAGGCATGTCCAGAAACATGCATGCCTGTTACAGTCCCAGAACCGTAAATGACTTTGGCCCCCAATTGAAACAGGTTGTCGATGATACGGGAAACATCCCGTTCATTTCCGGGTATTGGAGTGGAGGCAAGAATCACTGTATCACCCGATAATATGCTCATATCCCGATAATTCGAACTAGAAAGGCGAGACAGGGCAGCAAACGGCTCTCCTTGACTTCCCGTACATAAAACCGCTACTCTTTCAGGAGCATAATTATCGACTTCATGTGCTTGAATCAGCATCCCATCAGGAACCTCGAGGTAGCCGCGCTCGATGGCAACAGATACGACATTCACCATGCTTCGTCCCAGTAAGGCGAGTTTTCGGTTTGTCTTCTGAGCAGCGTTCACCACTTGTTGAACGCGATTGACGTTTGAAGCGAAGGTTGAAAGAATGACTTTATGTTTAGCCTGCATAAACGCCTCTTCAATATGGCTGCCAACCAGGTGCTCCGAGGGACTGGATCCGGGACGTTCAGCGTTAGTGCTCTCAGATAATAAAACCAAGACACCTTCACTCCCGATTTTGGCCATTTTATGAATATCGGGATACTGATCATTCATGGGAGTTAAGTCAAATTTAAAGTCTCCTGTATGTACGACCGTGCCTTCAGGTGTATGCATGGTGACTCCAAGACAATCGGGGATACTGTGATTCGTTTTGAAAAAATCCAGACTCATCTCCCCAAATTCCAACGTTGAATCCGAGTCGATCTGGATTAATTCAGTATCACCCAAAAGGTTATGTTCTTTTAATTTCAATTCAATCAACCCAAGTGTTAAACGTGTGGCATAAATGGGTACATTTAATTTTTTTAAAAAATAGGGGATACCGCCTATATGATCTTCATGCCCATGAGTCACGATTAAAGCCCGGATCTTCTCCTTATTTTCCTGTAGAAAGGAAATATCAGGAATGATCAAGTCGACTCCTAATAAACTTTCATCAGGAAACTTTGCACCACAGTCGATAATGACGATATCGTTTGAATATTGAACCACATACATGTTTTTACCGATTTCATTCACTCCGCCTAGAGCCAGAATGGACAAAGCATTTTCATTCACACTCAAATAGTTAGACCTCCATTTATTATAATAAGGATAGTCTTTCCTTAGGCCTCTCTTATAAAACCAACTCTTTTTATAAAATGACTTTCTCCTTACAGCAATTCAAAAATCAACTTTAAAAACAACCTACTGCAAATTGGCAGATTCCTTTTAAGTGGTTACACACGAGAATCTTTAGTTTCGCGTGAGCGATTGCAAAAGACAAATAAACAAGAGGAAAAGGGATCTAAGTCAAACTCTTCCTTCACAATGGCTGCCAGTCCATCAATGGATTTACGTAAGTCTGTAACTCATTGCGGCGATACAGACCCTTCCAATGGCTGTTTCTTCTGGCATCATAGCTGTAGAAGCATATGGGGAGTAAAAGGTGCATCTATTTCAATTGTAGCTCCTTTAAAATGAATGCGGATGGTGGTATGTATTTTTTCTTCTATGAGAGGGACATTCATAGATATCCAATTTGTATGTTTACTTTCATTCGGCTCTTTCACTTGAGGTGATAATTTCTTGAGCCAGTATAGAGCCGATGAACCGGTAGATTCTGTTTTTGATACCAAGCAGCTTTGGATAATCCACTTTCTTTAAAATCTTGGATGTGGGCTTCCCATTCTTTCTTTATAAGTTGTTTTGTCATAAAAAAACCTCCACATATAGGATGTAAGGAGATTATCTCATGCGTTTTTTACAAATTGTAGGTGGGGAATATTTGACGCTTACGCAAAAAACAAAGGGCTCGAAATGATGGCGCATCCTACGGCCAATCATTTATGGAGGTATTCTACTTTTACACAATGAAAAGGACGAAAAGCCATGATAGCTTATCGTCCTTTTTTTATTTTTTTATAAAAACCGCTTTCGAACACTTGGCGATGGCAGCATACAGCTTTCTTCTTTTTTCCCAAACCATTTGTAACGGTTCTTGGCAATAAAGTCATAAGCAATATTCCGAATGAAGCTTGGAACGATGGTAAAACCGTAAAACAGTTTCCATGCCCCTTGTAAGCGTCGGCAAATCCTAAGGGCTGCAGACGATTTAAAATAGGCCTTATCTTTTTCAATCAGTACCATACTATCTATATCTGCAGGAACATCGTACTTTTTCAGCAACTCTTGTCCAGCTTCACTTTGAAGGGAGGCGTAATGAAAAACTCCCTTCGGATCACGCTTTATAATGAACTGAACACTCGAATCACAAAAATTGCATTCACCATCAAATAAAATGACCGGATTCATGAACATTCCTCCTAAAGAGAGACGTTTATCATACTCATGCTTCTATAATACACTACCCGTTTTGGTAAGGCGAAAACGTATGGAATTGCTTGGGGTTTTACCTGTTTTTTTATTAAGGGCGTCTTATAATAAAGCTCTAACAGAGTGGGCGGGGTGTTGAAGAAGGCTTATTTATTATCGTTGAAGAATATATACCCATATGAGTGAATAAGGCAAATTAGAGTTAATAAAAGTTGTGAGTTTAGCAGTTATTGCAATTATTTCAGCAAGTACTTGGAGAATGGGTAATGACTTAGTTATGTTATCAGGAAATGGTTAATGCTTTTCGTTCTTCCTTCCAGACCTAACGGAGAAGTTTAGCTGAAGTAGGAATAGACCCTACATAATCGTGCACGAATTGTCGGATGATTAGATTCAACTCCTGCTATTCTATTGAGATAAGGAGGTCATTGAATTGGATTTGCTCAAAAATATGAATGGCGCCATTAAATTCATTGAAGAAAATCTTACGAACGATATTGACTTTAAAGAAGTCGCAAAGTTAGCTTATTGCTCGGAATATCATTTTAAAAGGATGTTTTCCTTCCTTGCAGGTATTTCACTATCCGAGTATATCCGCCGAAGACGACTTACGCTTGCAGCGTTTGAGCTAAAAGATAACAACATAAAGGTCATTGATATAGCGATAAAGTTCGGGTACAGCTCACCAGACTCTTTTGCAAGAGCGTTTCAACATTTGCATGGTATCACACCATCAGAAGCGAGAAGTAATGGCCATTCACTTAAAGCCTATCCACCGATGTCCTTCCAATTATCCATTAAAGGAGGCAGTGAAATGAACTATCGAATTGAAGAAAAAGAGGCATTTCACATTATTGGAATTAAAAAAAGAGTTCCAATCATTTTTAACGGGATTAATCCAGAGATTGCATCTATGTGGGAAAGTTTAGACGAGAAAACGATAAATGAACTTAAAAACCTATCGAATGTCGAGCCATTAGGCCTGCTTAGTGCATCTGCGAACTTTTCCGAAGGCAGGTTGGAGGAAAAAGGGGAGCTTGATCATTATATCGGCGTAGCAACAACAAGGGAATGTCCAGATAACTTAACACTGCTTGAAGTTGATGCATCTACATGGGCGGTTTTCGAAGCAGTCGGACCTTTTCCTGAAACACTGCAAAATGTATGGGGACGTATTTATTCCGAATGGTTTCAATCCTCTAACTATGAACAAATAGAAGGGCCAGAAATCCTTTGGAACGAAAAAAAAGATGTAACCTCACCAACATTTAGAAGTGAAATATGGATCCCCGTTTTGAAAAAGTAAGCATAGGCGAAAGTTTTATCCGAAGAGCTGTCTTAAGGCAGCTCTTTCTTATAAAACTTTCGGGGGTAGGATAGTAGAAGTTGAAATGGTGATACATCTTTTTGAGTATACCGAACATCCATATAAACTTATTAGTTTTTAAATAGTACCACGCATTTGAATTAATTTATGTGTGCGCGCTATATAACAACTTTATAGAAATTATTTCTCCTTTAATCTTTAAACAGATTTTAATACTTTGATTTTTCAAGTAAAGGAAGCCCAATTTCTCGTTTGTAACACTGAGAAATTGGGCCTTTAATATAGGGATATCCATAACGGTGTAAATCAACATATTCCTTATGCTAACCCCTTTAGGATTATTCATCTTCCAAAGTATAAAAAGGCAGCCGTCTTACATAATGGCTAAATCTTTCGACTTATTCTTTTATCGCGAACTAAGCTTTATAACTGAATCTATAATTTCGTCCCAGTCTTCACTATGAATCTCATGCCCTGATCCATCAAGTGTCACTAATTCAGCATGAGGGATGGCTTTCGCAAGAGCAAGTCCGTGCTCGTATGGCAGGGCTGGATCTTCTGTGCCATGAATAATGAGGACAGGTACCCTGATCTCACCCATTCTATCGAAATACACGTCTCCGCCTTGCAGCATAGCATGATTAAATCTGCTCGGGAGCTGTTTGGCGCGGTCCGCTTCTTTTTCCGCCAGTTTATATATTCTTTCCTGCTCATAAGGTTTGGAACCGGCTAAAGTTTTCCATCCATCCGCAAGATAGGGGATGACCGCCTCCCGATTTGACCAATCTATGGAAGCACTCTTCGCATGGTGATCCAATATGCTCTGGTCCATTGGAGGCAGTTTTTCCATCACAGTTCCGAACACACTTGATGCAATTAACGTAAGCGTAAATACGCGTTCCGGATATCTCAAGGCAAGAATTTGGCCGATCATACCCCCTAGGGACATTCCAACGATATGAGCCTGCTCTATGGAATAAGCGTCCAGGACACCCGCGGCATCGTCAGCCATGTCGGTTATTGAATAATTAGAAGTACCGGGTTCATAAATGGTCGATCGTCCCAGATCCCGATGATCATACCGAATGACAAACCTCCCCTGACCAGCGAGGCGGAGACAGAAGTCCTCATCCCACCAGTCTAATGAAGACATCGCTCCCATGATCAAAAGGACAGCAGGGTCCTTAGAGTTTCCAAAACTTTCTGTACATATATCCACTTTATTTATTTTCAGTATCTGTTCACTCATGTTTTTTACCTCCGTATTAAATATTATCTAATAGCCGTTACTAAGGCGCAGATCAATAAATTCTTTCCGGAGCTTGTTTGGCCTGCCCCTTTAATTATCGCAGTCTAACCCATTTAATAATCATGGCGAGGCCTCCTTTAAAATGGGGAATATCCCTATTTACTACTGTAACATGGAGGAATTTCCCATACCACTAAAATTTACCAAATCTTTTTATCTCAGATACTGTCATTCAACTATTCCCATTTCTATATGTCACCTGCTGTTCTTACTGCTGTTTCATACAGGAGCTATGATAATTGTTGGTGGAACAGCTTTTGTAATTGCTACTCAAGCCAATAAATCCACTCCATTGAACGGACTTCTAAATGTTGACAAACTTTTAGCTGGTTGCCTTTAATCCAATACTATCCAAATTCCTCTTTCATTTACTACTATTCTAATGGTAATGAGTCCATTGTTAGATAAGTTCCAAACGCCAACTATTGCAACGCATAAAGCTACCTGGAGGGTATTCGAATTCACATTCGGAGGTAAGATTGAAGTCAAGCTTGCGACAAATTGCATTTGACGCATCATTATGGATTGATGGGAATGCGTGAATATACTTGTATTTCCGTTCGGCTGTGACTTTTGCTATTACAGCCCTCACTGCATCGGACGCAATCCCTTTCCCCTGAAATGAAGGGAGGACACTCCACCCAATTTCGTACACACTTTCATCATTCCACATGGTTCTCCAGTAGCCAACGGAGCCAACTGCTTCTTCCTCTGGAAACAGGATGATGCTAAACATACACCCCTTACTTCCTATCTCAAGATAACGTTTGTGGCGTTTCAAAATTTGTTCTTTACTCTCTGGTCCTCCGAGATGTTCCATCATTTCTGGGGCATTTAGTTGAAAAAGTAAATCAAGGTCTCTATCTTCCCATGGTTTAATCTGTAACCCTTTTTCTTTGCTTCGTTCTGAAATTCCGCTCACCCCTGACATCATATTATACTCTTTATCAATACTTTCTTTGCTGAGAGTGAGTTTCCTTTATTTATATGATAACTTATTATTTTATTAATCTGCCTGAAAAACCTAGAAACAATGATAGTCGGATGGAGAGAATTGTGAGTTTTCAGATTATGTAGATAAATATCTCCTATCAAATGCTATAATTTACAAGTAATACTATCAATGACAGGGCGGAGATGATGAAATGAAAACTTCTGTAAATCAGTTTTCCACTCAATTTGAATGGATATTGAATGTGATTAATGTTGGTGTCCATATAGTTAATAAGGATGGAGATACCGTATTCTATAATAAAATGATGGCTCACATCGATGGGCTGGATCGTGAGCAGGTGTTAGGAGAAAATATCTTTCAGCTGTATCCTTCATTGACTGATGAATCCAGTACGCTGCATGTAGCATTGGAAAAAGGCATCGAAACGATTGAGTCCATTCAAACATATGTCAATTTAAAAGAGAAAAAAATAACTTCTATTAATAGCACGTATCCTTTATACGAGGACGGTGAAATTATTGGGGCAGTAGAAATCGCAAAGGATATTACCAAGGTCATGAACATGTACGATCAAATTGTTGATTTGCGTTCCCAGCTGGCCGAGACCCATAAGAAAAGTAAGTTCTCTGAAGGGACAGCCACCTATCATTTTAGTGATTTAATTGGGAGTAGTCCTGCTTTTCAAGAAGCTATTTCATTAGCAAAGAAAGCGGCTCGTACGCATTCTCCAGTCATGATTTATGGACCTACAGGGACAGGAAAAGAACTTATTGCTCAAAGTATACATAATGTAAGTGCTCAGCGAAATCAACCATTCATTGCGCAAAATTGTGCGGCTGTTCCAAAGGAATTAATGGAGGGGCTGCTGTTTGGTACAACGAAAGGGGCTTTTACCGGAGCGATGGACCGACTGGGGATTTTTGAACAGGCAAATGGCGGTACCCTGTTTCTTGATGAATTGAATAGCCTCGACCTTGGTCTGCAGGCAAAATTGCTGCGAGTGCTGCAAGAAGGCGAGGTACGCCGTGTTGGAGGATCGAAGGAGCAAAAAATTAATGTGAAAATCATCGCTGCGATGAACATTTCTCCAGATGAGGCGTTAGAGCGAGGAATTATTCGCTCGGATTTGTTTTTTCGTTTGAATGTCGTAACCATTCAAATGCCCTCTCTTCTGGAACGTAAAACGGATATTCCGGAAATAGTAAATCACTTTATTCAAAAATTCAATAAATCATTCTTTTCGGATGTAGGCGGGATCAGCCAAAAGGCGATGCAACGGCTGTTTCAATACTCGTGGCCGGGGAACATTCGTGAACTGGGACATGCCATCGAGTTAGCATTTAATGTCATGGACGCAGGGGAAGTTATGATTGATGAACATCATCTTCCTGCTTATTTATTCCCTTCTTCAGAAAAATATGCCGCATCAAATGCGCAGAGCTATCATCCTCCATTAAAAAATAAGATTGATTTACCTGTCGTTCTTGAAGAAATGGAAAGGGAAATGATTATAAATATGTTTGAGAAATATAACGGGAATATCAGTAAAACAGCTGAGGCCCTTACTATTAAAAGACAAGGATTACAATATAAGTTAAACAAGTACGGTATAGAAAAAGTTTATGCCGCAGGATCGAAGGAATCAAAATGAATGGAGAATAATTGAAAACGCTATCATTCACTTATACTTTTAGCGAATGGTTGTTCAATAGAATAAGTATGTAACTTGAAGAGGGCTCTTGCGTATAGAGACCCTCTTTTTTCAATCTCAAAAGGATAAGCATTAATTCCATATCAGCTTGGCGCAAAGAAATTGGCTGCAAAATATTAGGCGTAACGAAAAATATCTTGCGGTTTATGGGGACGATCCGCTCTCTTTTTCTATGTTTTTCTTGTTTTGGATGTTGGCATCATTCTTGCAAGTAGATATATATATAGTTTCTTAAGATAAAGAGGGAGGGAATTTTAATGAGTTTGATGGGAATGGAAGTAAAACATGAGGAATACCTTGGTGGACGTAGACATTATAATGAGATTGAATTGTGGAAAGATGTAACGGAAGAGCAATGGAATGATTGGCTCTGGCAATTAACCAATACAATTAAAACTTTGGATGATTTGAAAAAAGTTGTGAACCTGACACCGGAAGAAGAAGAAGGGGTTCGGATTTCAACTCAAACAATTCCTTTAAATATTACACCTTACTATGCATCATTGATGAATCCTGATGATCCTCGCTGTCCGATTCGTTTGCAGTCTGTACCGCTTTCGGCAGAAATGAACAAGACTAGATATGATTTGGAAGATCCGCTGCATGAGGATGAAGATTCTCCTGTTCCAGGTCTAACGCATCGTTACCCGGATCGCGTTCTATTTCTTGTCACGAACCAATGCTCTATGTACTGCCGTTATTGTACTCGTCGTCGTTTTTCAGGTCAGGTTGGCATGGGCGTTCCTAAGAAGCAATTAGACGGGGCGATTGAATATATTCGTAATACTCCGGAAGTGAGAGACGTTTTGATTTCTGGGGGAGATGGCCTGTTAATCAATGATAAGATTCTCGAATACGTATTGAGTAATTTACGTGCGATCCCACATGTGGAAATCATTCGGATCGGTACTCGTGCACCGGTCGTTTTCCCGCAGCGGATTACAGAAAATTTATGCAATATTCTGAAAAAGTATCATCCAATTTGGTTAAATACGCATTTCAACCATTCACTTGAATTGACGGAAGAAGCGAAAAAGGCATGTGATATGTTGTCGATGGCTGGAGTACCACTTGGTAATCAGGCTGTTATACTTGCTGGTATTAACGATAGTGTTCATATTATGAAAAAGCTTATGCATGACTGTGTTAAAGCAAGGGTAAGACCTTATTACATTTATCAATGTGATTTATCTGAAGGTATCGGCCATTTCCGTGCCCCTGTTTCAAAAGGACTGGAAATCATTGAAGCGTTACGTGGCCATACATCAGGATATGCGGTGCCAACCTTTGTTGTTGACGCTCCTGGCGGAGGAGGGAAAATTGCTTTGACTCCCAATTACCTCCTTTCGCAAAGTCCGGATAAAGTGGTTTTACGGAACTTTGAAGGTGTTATCACGAGCTATCCGGAGCCGAAGAACTATGTTTCTGGAAGTGCAGATGCTTACTTTGATGAAGTGTATGGTACAGAAGAAAGAAAAGGAGCTGTGGGGATTTCTGCTCTGATGACAGATGAAAAATTCAATTTGGTACCAGAAGGCCTACGTCGCCTTGATAAGAGAAAAGCGTATGAAACTACTGATGAACATGCTTCTTTGAAGGATCGCCGTGATAAACGTGATGAAATGAAGGAAAAATTAAGGTTAGCCCAAGAAAAAAAGAACGCCTTGGTCGGAAGTTCTGAAGGCAAGGGGGAATAAGGATGGAATGCTTGTGGTGTAATGCCCCCAACGTTGAGGAAAGTGAAAAGAAGGATTGTTACTGGATTATGCCTGATGGTAAACGATCAATAAAAGTTCTTCAGGTTCCAGCCCTGAACTGTCCAAATTGTGGAATCTATGTGTCTGATTCGATGAATCAGAAGGTGGATGAATCCTTATCTATATATGACGTGAGTGAGTATCCTGATGAGTTTACGTATGAACAGCTTCTTCAGGCACCTGTAAAGAAATTGTTTAATTGGAAATAGAATGCCGGGAGAAGTAGATGATACATCGCTTCTCCCGAATTTTAGTTAAGGAGGGTACATAATGTCTGTTCAAAATCTGCCTTTTTACACCCGAATTGAGACTGGGGACGGTTTTACAATGGAACTCTATCTTGATCATGCAAATCATCGCTTACGCATTGATGATTATCGGGGAAATATCAAAAAAGCGATTACAAGAGCTCTAGCCATCGCTCAGGAGCATGGCTTTACAAAATTGATACTTAAAGCTAGACAAGAAGATTTATCTGCGACATTGGTCCATGGATTTATGCTGGAAGGAATATTGAGTAAGTATTTTAATGGGAATGATGCTTATTGCATGGCATTTTATTTTACCAATGAAAGACGAACAAGTGACTATTGGATGAAGGAAGATAAAATTATCCAAGATGTCATTGATATTCCTAGAATAATAGAAAAGCAACAAATACCTGAAAATTATTCCCTTCGATTTGCTGAGGTTAAAGATGCACAAGAGCTGGCAAATTTATACGGTGCAATTTTTGAAACCTATCCAACACCAATGAATGATGAGCAATATATAAAAAAAGTGATGGAAGAAGGTACGATCTTTAGTGTTATCGAATATGAAGGAACTATCGTTAGTGCCGCATCCGCGGAAGTAAATGATATGTATCATAATGCTGAACTAACAGACTGTGCAACAATCCCTCAACATCGAAAACATGGTTTTATGAAGGTGCTTATCTCAGAATTAGAACAAGAACTTATTAGGAAAAATATTTATTGTGCCTATTCTTTAGCAAGATCTCTATCAATGGGCATGAACGCTGTTTTTCACCAGCTGGGATATGAATATGGAGGAAGATTTACGAAGAATTGCAATATTTGGGATAAGTATGAGGACATGAATATTTGGGGTAAAGATTTATCTTCTTTAAATGGACCTTTCAAATAGGAGGAGTTTTTAATGGCTAAATACACATGGGTTGATAAAGATACCTGTATTGCGTGCGGGGCATGCGGTTCAACAGGTCCTGAAATTTATGACTATGACGATCAAGGGATCGCTTTCGTTATCTTGGATGATAATCAGGGGATTGCCGTAGTTCCTGAGATTCTGCATGATGACATGCATGATGCTATGGAAGGCTGCCCTACAGAATCAATCCTGATTCAGGATGAACCTTTTAGTTTGTAAACTAGGTTTTATGGATTCATATTTCAATCTAAACTCTATCATTAATAGAATTTTTCCAATAGTTTAAGGGTTTTAGCGGACTTGAACTTCATAGAATAAATATATAGTCGGTAAAAAAATGTAAAAAAGGAGAGATGAAATGAAGCGCAATCATTTGATTAAGCCCATTCTAGATCATAATTACCCGACTGTCTCTCATGGTAAGGGAATATATCTTTATGACACGGATGGAAAACAATACATCGACGGATCATCAGGTGCGGTTACGGCGAGTATTGGTCATGGAGTATTAGATGTTGTTGAGGCAATGACAGAGCAGGCGAGTAAAGTTTCTTTTGCATACAGATCTCATTTTACAAGTGAAGCCGCAGAGACTTTAGCCGAAAAGCTAAGTGAGTTAGCTCCAGGAGATATAAATTGGTCATTTTTTGTGAACAGTGGATCAGAAGCAACTGAAACGGCGATGAAGATAGCTATTCAACATTGGCAAGAAAAAGGATATGAGCGAAAAAATCGTATCATCTCCCGCTGGACGAGTTATCACGGGATTACGATGGGTGCTTTATCGATGTCCGGTCATGTGTCAAGAAGAAAACGTTTTGCACCATTATTAGAGGATTTTCCTAGTATATCTGCTCCGTATTGTTATCGATGCCCTTATAATAGTGAAACATCCGGCTGCAAACTGCAGTGTGCAAATGAATTAGAGACGTCCATTCAAAGAATTGGTTCTGAGAATATTGCCGCATTCATCGCTGAACCAATTATCGGGGCATCAGCTGGTGCTGTTACTCCACCGGATGGTTACTATCAAAGAATTATGGAAATATGCGAACGCTATGACATTCTCTTTATCGCTGATGAAGTTATGACTGGAATCGGCCGTACAGGAAAAATGTTCGCCGTGGAACACTGGGGAGTTACCCCAGATATCATCGCATTGGGGAAAGGTATGAGTGCTGGCTATACTCCAATTGCCGCCACTTTGGTTAGTGATCGGGTTATGGAACCCATTTTAAAAGGGTCAAATTCAATCATGGGTGGACACACATATAGTGCAAATCCTCTATCTGCTGCGGTTTCTTTAGAAGTACTTGCCTTTATTGAACGAATGGATCTTGTTCAGGCAGCGGAAGAGAAAGGACAGTATCTATTGGAGAAATTACATGGCCTGGCTAAGAGATCTGACATCATTGGTGATGTACGAGGAAAAGGGCTTCTCTTGGGACTTGAGTTTGTTTCCAATAAGATTTCAAAAACTCCATTCGACTTGCAAAATGGCATAACCTCAAGAATTGTCAATAAGGCATTTGAGAAGGGATTGTTGATCTACCCTGCTTCAGGGGCAATCGATGGAATCGCGGGTGATGCAGTTATTATATCTCCTCCGCTTGTTATTACAAATGAAGAAATTGATAGCCTTGTAGAGATACTGGAAGCTTCAGTTGAGGAATTGCAGCATGAATTACACTCGGAAGGTCTGATAGAGAACAAGCAGGCTATTTAGGAGGAACCATATGAAGCAGGTCATTTCGAAAAAAAACAAAATTGTGACCATGGAAGAAGCACTCAAGCATATCACCGATGGATGTACTCTTATGTACGGTGGGTTTGGGGGAGTGGGGACTCCGCCAACACTCATACAGGGCATCATTGACAAGGGTGTTAAGGATTTAACATTGATTGGCAACGATACAGGATTCCCTGATATTGGAATTGGTAGGCTAGTGACCCTTGAAAGGGCCAAAAAGGTCATTGCCTCTCATATCGGATCCAACCCTAATGCCGGTCGGCTCATGACTGATGGAAAGCTGCAAGTGGAGTTTTCTCCGCAAGGGACATTAGCTGAAAGGATTCGTGCAGGCGGAGTAGGCTTGGGCGGGATTTTTGTTGATGTCGGGATTGGAACGATAGCTGAAGAAGGCAAGGACAAAATGGTAATCGACGGTAAGGAGTATTTGATCGAAACCGCTTTGACCTCGGAAGTGAGTATCGTCTATGCCAAAAAGGCAGACCCGATGGGGAATTTAGTATATGACAAGAGTGCCCGCAACTTTAATCCGCTGGTAGCGATGGCAGGAGCCTTTACGATAGCAGAAGTTGAAGAAATTGTTCCGGTAGGCGAATTGGATCCGGAGTGTATTGCCACGCCAGGTATTTATGTAGATATGGTGATTCCGACAAAAGGGGTGAATTGGAAATGGGCATGGGAGTAGATGTACGAAATCGCATCGCCAAACGCGCTGCCAAGGAAATCCATGACGGATTAATCGTCAATTTAGGTATTGGCATCCCTACCTTAGTGGCCGAACATTTACCTCAAGATATCCATGTGCTGTTCCATGCGGAAAACGGTGTTCTTGGAACAGGTCCCAGTCCGAATCCAGGGGAAGAAGATCCTGCTCTCTGTAACGCAGGAGGTTTTCCGATTACGACTGTAATGGGGGCTTCTTACTTTGACAGTGCAACTGCATTTGGCATGATTCGTCGAGGATACATCGACATTACCATCCTTGGGGCATTAGAAGTTAGTGAAACAGGGGATTTGGCCAACTGGATTGTTCCAGGCAAACGGGTTCCGGGGATGGGCGGAGCAATGGAGCTGGCCCAAAAAGCCAAAAAAGTGATTGTCTTGATGAATCATGTGAATAAGCAGGGTGAATCGAAGATATTAAAGAAATGCACGCTTCCTTTAACTGCACAACGAAGTGTAGATTTAATCATTACAGAAATGGCTGTCATGGAAGTTACAAAAGAGGGATTGGTGTTGAAGGAAGTTATGGCACCTTATACAGTTGATGATGTGATTGCGAATACAGAGGCGACGTTGAAAATCGGGGCTACTGTCAACAGCATTGAATAGGTAAGAGGAGGAAGAGGCATGAATGAGGTTGTCATCGTTGCTGGAGCACGAACGGCAGTTGGATCCTTTGGAAAATCACTCCGGAATGTTAAAGCTACCGAATTGGGCCGTCAAGTATTAGAAGGCTTAATGGAAAAGTCTGGCTTAGGCAAAGAAAAGGTCAATGAAGTCATTTTTGGACATGGCTATGTCCACGGAGGCGGACTTAACTCGGCCCGAATTTCATCACAGATGGCAAGTTTCCCGCACAGTGTCCCAGGCCACATTGTAATCAAGGCATGTGGATCAGGTTTAAAGGCTATTACCAATGCTGCTTTAACAATCGCTGCTGGTCAAGAAGACGTAATCATTGCCGGCGGAGTGGAGAGCATGAGCAATGTGCCTTATATCGTGAAAAATAGATGGGGCGGTAAATTTGGAAACGTAACAATGGAAGATGCCTTGCTGGCAGATGGATTAATTTGCTCGTTGGGAAATGAGCATATGGGAATAACAGCTGAGCGCCTGGCTGAACAATACGGTATCAGTCGTAAAGAACAGGATCAATTTGCTTTTCAAAGCCATAAGAAGGCTTTGAAAGCTGTGGAACAAGGTCGCTTTAACCAAGAAATTATTCCGCTTAAAATCAAGGATCGAAAAGGACTTCAAATCTTCAACCAAGACGAAGGAGTTCGTGAGGACATTCATCTGGATCAACTAGCCAGTCTTCCAGCGGTATTCAAAAATGAAGGAACTATAACGGCAGGAAATGCCTGTCCCATGAATGATGGAGCAGCAGCTGTACTATTAATGTCCAAGCAGCAGGCAGAAGAAAAGGGTTTAAAACCGCTTTTGAAAATTAAGGCTTTCGCCAGTGCAGGTGTTGAACCTGGAGTTATGGGGATTGGACCAGTACCAGCGACTCGGAAGGCATTGGCAAAAGCAGGTCTATCTTTAGAGGATATTGGACTGATTGAACTTAATGAAGCCTTTGCTGCCCAAGCACTTGCAGTGATCAAGGAGTTAGATTTGAATCCGGATATCGTCAATGTCAATGGAGGGGCAATTGCACTTGGTCACCCTGTAGGAGCAACAGGTGCAAAATTGACAGTTACACTGATGCATGAAATGTTGCGTTCTCAAGTTAAGTACGGAATGGTAACGTTATGTATGGCGGGTGGAATGGGACTTTCAGTAATCTATCAGAATATGTCTATACAAGGAGGATAAAAGTGCCAGATTTAAAAAAACGGATTAACCAATGGATTAAGGATCATCGGGAAGAAGGAACAGACTTTTTGCAAAGATTGGTACAAGCGCCGAGTACCCAAGGAAATGAAGCAGACGCGCAGGCTATCGTAGCCCAAAAATTAGAGGAAATGGGCCTGAAGGTTGATATTTGGGAGCCTAACGGTGGGGAGCTGAAAAAGCATTCCTATTTCTATTCTCCTCGCAGCGAATTTTCCAACAGTCCTAATGTGGTGGGAATTATGAAGGGAACTGGAGGCGGCCGCTCCATTATCTTGAACGGACACATCGATGTGGTTCCAGATGGTGATCGGGATCAGTGGGATGACGATCCATATAGTGGAGCCATAAAGAATGGGAAAATGTTTGGACGTGGCGTAACCGATATGAAAGGAGGCAATGTATCCCTTATCCTTGCTATGCAGGCTTTAAAGGACAATGGCATCCATTTAAAGGGAGATGTCATATTTCAAAGTGTGATTGAAGAAGAAAGCGGCGGAGCCGGAACGTTAGCAGCCGTCTTGAGAGGATACAAAGCAGATGCTGCCCTTATCCCTGAACCAACGAATATGAGGATTTTTCCCAAACAGCAGGGGTCGATGTGGTTCCGAGTTCTGGTAAAAGGCCGGTCAGCTCATGGCGGAACCAGGTATGAAGGTGTTAGTGCCATTGAAAAAAGTATGACCGTTATAAATCATATTCGTGCTCTGGAAGAAAAGCGAAATGCACGTATCAGTGATCCGCTTTATCAGAACACACCTATCCCAATTCCAATCAATTTAGGTGTCATTGAAGGCGGTAATTGGCCTTCCTCCGTTCCGGACCTCGTGAAAATTGAAGGTAGGATGGGTGTTGCGCCAGAGGAAACGATGGAGCAGGCCAAAAACGAAATGGCTAATTGGCTGTTACAGATCAAAGAAGTTGATGAATGGTTCAAGGATAATCCGCCCGTTTTAGAATGGTTCGGAGCGCGCTGGGTTCCAGGGGCAATTGATGTAGAACATGAACTAATGAATACGCTCGTCAATCAATTTAGGCAAGTTGCTGGACAAGATCCGGTCATTGAAGCCTCTCCATGGGGGACTGATGGAGGATTGCTGACTCATGTCGGTGAAACGCCTGCAATCGTTTTTGGTCCTGGAGTAACAGAGGTTGCCCATTATCCAAATGAATATATCTTACTGGACAATGTGTTCGCGACAGCGGAAATTATTGCCCTTACTTTAATTCAATGGTGTGGAATTGAACAATTGCAGGATGAGCCTTATGTGGCCTTGGCAAGTAACGAAGACAAATGATAACGTATATTGGGAGTTACCTGATGGAACAAGGTCTATTTAAAATTAACAGGGCTCCATCCATTCAATGTGTTACTAATTGGAAGAGAAAGTGAAGGAAATTAAAGATAACACACGAAATAGAGAAACAATTAAGTCATGATGAATTGATGTCTAAGCCCCGTTTACTTAAAAGAAATTATTTTGTTTTTAGCCAGTAAAGTGAAGCTTCAAAGAAGTTTCCTTGGTAGTGAACATATAAGGTTTTTACCTTCAGTTAGAAAAGGATAAATATATAGTCTTCCTCAAGGTTGTGGGAGACTATTCATATCTATTGAACTCTACTATTACCAACAATACGGCTGTTAAGACAAATCTCTTATAATATTTCTTAAAGTTTTAATTTTAATAGAAAATGAGGTAGAAACCATATGGACATGAATCTCATTGAAAATCAAGAACCGACAGTTAAAAGAAACTTAAAAGCAAGGCATATGACCATGATCGCAATTGGAGGTTCTATCGGAACTGGCTTATTTTTGGCAAGTGGTGCGACTATCCAAAGTGCAGGACCTGGTGGTGCTCTCGCTGCATATGCATGCATTGGGATCATGGTTTATTTCCTTATGACAAGCTTGGGAGAAATGGCTACATACATGCCTGTATCGGGTTCATTTTCTTCCTATGCGACACGCTTTGTAGATCCAGCATTTGGTTTTGCACTTGGCTGGAATTATTGGTTTAACTGGGCGGTTACCCTTGCTGTGGAAATAGCTGCGGCAGCCATCATCATGAAATTCTGGCTGCCTGAAGTGCCAAGCATAATATGGAGTGCCTTGTTTCTTGGACTCGTCTTTATGCTAAATGCTTTATCCATTAAAAGTTATGGTGAATCAGAATATTGGTTTTCCCTAATAAAAGTTGTGGCCATTATTTTCTTTATCATAATTGGATTATTGACAATCTTAGGGGTTTTTGGTGGAGAGGTGATTGGATTTGAAAACTTCACCATGGGCGAGGCTCCTTTCAAGGGCGGATTTTTATCGATCATTAGTATTTTTCTAATCGCTGGATTTTCTTTTCAAGGTACAGAACTAGTTGGTATTGCTGCTGGCGAAAGTGAGAATCCTGAAAAAAATGTTCCGAATGCGATTCGACAAGTATTTTGGCGCATTTTATTGTTTTACATCGGAGCCATTTTGATACTCGGGCTGTTAATTCCATATACAAGTCCAAGTTTATTAGGTGGGGATGTAGATAATATTTCTGTAAGCCCTTTCACGCTTGTTTTTGAACGGGCAGGATTTGCGTTTGCTGCTTCTGTCATGAATGCTGTTGTTTTGACATCATTACTTTCTGCAGGGAACTCGGGGCTTTATGCATCAACTCGAATGTTATGGTCGATGGCAAAAGATAATCAGGCTCCAAAGTTTCTAGCTAAAGTTAACAGAAGGGGAATCCCAATGAATGCCTTGATTCTCACGGCAATAATTGGAGGACTAGCTTTTTTAACATCTGTTTTTGGGGATCATGTATTTACATGGCTATTAAATGCTTCAGGATTAACGGGATTTATCGCTTGGATTGGAATTGCCGTAAGCCATTATCGTTTTAGACGTGCGTACGTAGCACAGGGCGGTGACTTAAACGAGTTAAAATACAAAGCAAAATGGTTCCCATTCGGTCCGATTCTTTCATTTTTTCTTTGTATAGTTGTCATTGCAGGGCAGAATTACGAGGCGTTTCTAAGCGGCAGTATTGACTGGTATGGGGTCGCAGTCTCCTATATTGGTTTACCAATATTTCTAGTGATATGGTTAGGGTACAAGGTTTTTAATAAGACAAAGGTAATTTCATTGAAAGATTGTCAATTTGAAAAACCACTCCCCTATCAAGCAGCAGAAGTGGAAAAATCTATTAATATCAAGGCAAACTAATTCCAGTTTGTCAGGGAGAGAAAAACGAGGGTGTGTGCTTGGAGATAGCCAAATCTCTAGAATTGGTAAAAGTATTCTCACAAGATGCCCAATGTCGAGCTAATGATTCAATTGCTGTAGGATTTCAAAGTCAGTTTCTTAACGAGCATTGTGAATGTTATCATTCATGATGCTATTTTTGTTTGTGGAATTCTAACAAAAAAAATAGTAATCAATTAGATATTGAAAACAGAAAATGAATTAGATTCGATGAAAAGAGGGACTTAATGAGAAGTAACGCTGTTTTTTACCAAAAAACAGCGTTTTAATAGAATGGATATGTTACATATTGGACGAAAACCTCAGTTATATCTCCGAAAGTAAGAATATATCGACGAAAACCTCAGTTATATCTTCGAAAGTAAGAATATATCGACGAAAACCGCAATTATATCTTCGAAAGTAAAGAATTCAGTTTTCCATCATTAAAAGTCGGAGTGTTTCTTCCATTCCTTCTTTGTATGGGGTTTTAGGGATGGGGCCGATGAGGTTTTCATATTTTTCGCCATTCAGAATGAACCCTTCTTTGGTTAAATACATGATTTCCATTACTTCTTTCATGAATGGGTTAAACAAGCCGAGTATCTGAATGATTTTTTTTGTTAGGGGAAGGACCATCCTTTTCTGTCCTGTTACCTGACGGGCAATTTGAATGATTTCGTTTCCGGAAATTAGCCTAGGCCCAGGGATGTTCCAATCTTCTCCATAGGAGTCGTCTTTTTCTGCTATTTCCACGATCATTTTTGATCCGGTAAGTAGACATATTCTCTTGGCGTTTTTAAGTCCCCAATAAAAACGGTCATTTTATTTGCTGCCAATCCATTCAATGTAGGCTGAAGATAGGAGTTCTGTGAAGTGGCCCCATAATAGTCGGGCAGCCTGACAATCAATGCTTTTGCATTTTTCCATTATCGTTCAACAATACACACAAAAAAGCAGCTTGAACAGCTGCTTTTTTGTGTGTATTGTGAACCCTTAAATTGTTTCCGCTTGTTTTGGATCATCAAAAATCTTGTTTCTCCAAGAATTTGCTTTTTGTTCCCCAAATAAATACTCCAGCTATAGAAGCGGCGACGGCTAAGAGCGGTGCGTAGGTGATAAGAAAGTGATGCATGTTTTTTTCCTCCTATCGTTCTCCCTGAACGTATTTTTTGTTGAAAAGAAATAGTTTGAGCACCAGGTACAAAGATGGCACAAGAATCAGTAAGCCCAGTATAAATACGACGACAAGGGCGATGGCCATCGTTTGGTTGGTAAATCCATCATATATGGTTAAATACGGATAAAGCAGGTACGGATAGTGTGAGGATCCATAAGCGAAGAAGGCGAATCCATACTGAAGTACAACGCTTATGAAAGCCATTCCGTAACGTTTCTTTTTATAAAAAAAGTAGACTGCGGTCATGAAAAATACAATTGATATAAGGAACATCCAGGCTTGGTCCATCATCGCTTCAAAATGAACACCATTATGAAGCTTCAGACTGTAAAATGTGGTGATGGCCGCCAAAATCGAAGGGAAGCTCCAAGCCAATGTGTATTTTCTAAGCAAGGCATGTGCTTGAAAGTCATGCGCTTTGTAGGCGTACCATGTCAGAAAGCTTGCTGAAATAAACAAAACACTGACGATGGACAGTAAGACAACGCTCCAGGAGTACGGACTTTTCAGCAGTTCTCCGAGCAAAAGCTGTACTTCATTGTTTTTGACAGAAATGAATCCTCCTTCGGAAATCGTTAGCACCGTTGTTAAAGATGCAGGGATTAGAATTCCTGTCATTCCATATAAAAAGGTTAAAATACGGTTGTTTTTCATTCCATAAGTCCCAAAGGCATAATAGGCACCGCGGATTGCTAGCAAGATAATGGAAATACTTGCCGGAATTAACAGGGCCGATCCAAAATAATACGCGGTTTTCGGAAAGAATCCGATTATCCCGACAAAGAAGAATACCAGGAACACATTGGTCACTTCCCATACAGGAGATAAATATCGCTGGATGATGGTATGAATCAAATGCTTTCTTCCAGAGAAGTCACTGTATGCACTGAAGAATCCAGCTCCAAAGTCAATGGAAGCAACAATGAGGTAGCCAAATAAAAAGATCCATAAGACGGTGATGCCAAGCAATTCTAATGACATTGCAAATCCTCCTTTCTCCTATAACCCAAGCTCTTTCAGTTCAGTTTCTGCTGTGTTTTGTTTGAACATTTTACGTAAGACGATTATGCTGCCAATGCCTAGGGCCAAATACAAGACCGCAAAGACCACAAGTAAGACATCCACGTGAGGTGAAGCGGTTGCTCCATCAATGGTTTTCATATATCCTCTTAAAATCCAAGGCTGGCGTCCTACTTCAGCAAAAATCCAACCTAGTTCAATGGCTAGAACGGCTGCGATACCAGATAAAGAGGTAGTAATCATTAGCCACTTTTTGTAGATCCATTGTTGTTTCCATTTAACAAGTACCAAATATAGTGTGGATAAAAAGGTAAGGCCCATGCCGATTGTTACCATTAAATCAAATAGGTAATGGATATAAAGCGGCGGTTGTTCATCCACTGGAAACTCATTTAGCCCGATGACTTCCGTGCTGGGTAGGTTATTGGACAAAATACTTAAACCATAAGGAATGGAAATCGCGTTTTTCACTACTTTGTCATCGTTCAAATAACCGAATAATACGAGCGGCACTTCCGTGTCTGTTTCAAAATGCCATTCGGCAGCGGCCAATTTTTCAGGCTGATACTCAGCCAAGTACTTCCCTGAGAAGTCGCCAATCAGCGCAGTAGTGATGGAAAAGATGAAGGCTGCGCCAAGTGTCAAATGAAGAGCTTTCTTATGATACGCATGCTTGCTGCCTCTCAATATACGGAAGGCGGCAATCGAAGCCAGAATAAAGGCAGATGTCATATAAGCGGATGAGAGAACGTGAGCCACTTTCGTTGGTGTGGCTGGGTTAAACATCGCCTTCAATGGATCAATTGCTGTAATTACTCCGTTGGTTAATTCAAATCCTTGTGGAGCATTCATAAATGCATTCACAATCGTTATAAAAACAGCAGACATGGAAGATCCAATGACAACTGGAATTAATAAAAGTAGATGACGATAAGGATTCTTAAATCGATCCCATGTATACAAATAAATACCTAAGAAGATGGCTTCAATGAAGAATGCGAATGTTTCCATGAATAATGGGAGACTGATTACTTGCCCAGCCAATTCCATGAAATTCGGCCAAAGCAAACTTAATTGCAGGCCGATCGCTGTTCCTGTCACGACTCCAACGGCAACGGTAATGACAAACCCACGTGCCCAGCGTCTAGCCAATAACAGAAGATGTGGGTCTTTCTTCTTCAAGCCAATCCATTGAGCCAAGGCGATCATCATCGGGACACCGACCCCGATGGTCGCAAAGATAATATGAAATGCTAATGTTAATTCGGTTAAATATCGGCTGTACATGGCCATATTGTTTTCAAACATCGTTGTGACCCCGCTTCCTTTTTCATTTTATTTACGAGAAAAATTTTGAAAGCAATGAAAGAAACATAATAATGGACACACCAATCGCGAGTGTAGCTAATCTTTTTTCATGTTTTTTACCCATAACTGTCAACTTCTTTCTCTATTTAACTTACCTAAAGTATAGGAGTGTGGAAGAAGTGAACACATAGGTGTTTTCCCCTATCCATGACTTAAAAATGGACATTTTTTGAACAAACGTTCATAAAGACATAAAAAAACTGCTTCCCGAAAGAAACAGTTTGTTGATTAGCTATGTAAATCCAAATAATTATTTTTCAAGCCATATTGAATTAGTTCCGACTTATTTTTCAGCTGTAATTTTTGCATAATGTTCGCTTTATGGTTTTCAACGGTCTTCACGCTAATTTGTAGCTTTGTGGCAATTTCCTTGTTTGTGAATCCTAGAATCGTAAAACGCACAACTTCTTTTTCTCTAACGCTTAAGATCGAAGGCTCCGCTTTTCCTGTGCTTTGAAAGATTTTTTCCAATTGCTCAGGCGGCAATCCGACATGATAATGTTTTTTTCCCTTCATTACAGCTGTAATCGCTTCATATAACTCTCCACCCTGACTGCTTTTTAATAAGTAACCATGGGCTCCAATCTGCACCGCTTTTTGAATATATACCTCTTCATTGTGCATGGTAAGCAGAATCACTTTTACCCTTTCTACCTGTTTTAAGATTTCCTGAGTAGCGGTAAAACCGTCCAATCCATTAGGTATCGAGATATCCATTAAAACCACATCCGGTTTTTCCCGGTTTGCTAAAAGTATGGCGCTTTCTCCATCACCAGCCTCTCCGACAATGTGCAGGTCAGGATAGCTTTCCAATAATAAGACAATGCCTTTCCGGATCAGAATATGATCATCAACAACCAATATATTAATCATGCTGATCCTCCATCCATTGTGGAATGAAAATCTTGATGTTTGTGCCTTTAGTAGGAATAGACTCAAGCTCGAATGTTCCCCCTAGCTGGTCCACTCTTTCATCCATATGCTTGAGTCCGAGGCCTGGGTTTCCGAGCTCAGCTGGATTAAAGCCCTTGCCATTGTCATTAATAGTCAAGGTCAATCCAGCTTCAGTACGGAATAGTCGGATAGATATCTTGGAAGCCTGGGCGTATTTGAGTGTATTATGAAGAGCCTCCTGAATCACTCTGTATAAATTTATTTCCACCGGAGATTGACAGCGCTCTTCAACATTTGTCACAAATGAGATCGAAAGCTTAGCGTTGTTTCTTTCCACAGAAGCAATCAACGTATGAATAGCGGCGACGATTCCTAACTGATCTAAGCTATGCGGTCTTAATTGTTGCGAATAGTCTTTTACATCATTCATCACTTTCTCTAATTCTTTTCGTACTTCGCCTATGTATGTATTTAACCGAGCATCATTGATATACGATTCAATGGCTTGAAGGGCAACCG
The DNA here is from genome assembly GCF_050278525.1 of Peribacillus sp. NPDC096540. Taxonomy (NCBI): domain Bacteria; kingdom Bacillati; phylum Bacillota; class Bacilli; order Caryophanales; family Bacillaceae; genus Peribacillus; species Peribacillus sp. NPDC096540. The sequence continues at coordinate 26,768 of NZ_JBNNTG010000028.1, forward strand.
AGATACTAAATAAAGATTGACCAACTCCATCATGAAGCTCCTTGGCAAGCCTCTTATGTTCCGACTCTTTTGCATCAATTAACTTTTTGATCATTAACTTAGAGATCCTTGCTTCTTCTTCGCGTTTCTTGGCACTTTGATCGCGCAGCACCAATAAATATTCTTTCCGGCTACTTTTCCTGTCATGATAGACAAGCGCCGTACTCATTTCCACATCGATTTTCTCTCCATGATAGGTAGGCATTTTGGAAAGGAAATAGGGAACTTCATCATTTTGCAGTAAATAACAGGTATTCTCTCCAGGTTGTACATTCCTGTTTTCACAATAGGTACAAAAGGGAACCGTTCCATTAAGTTTCCAACCTGTTAAATGCTCTGCGGATGGATTCATCATAATAATATGACGTTGTTGGTCCATGATGATGATCCCATCCTGAATGCTCTCAAAAATCCGTTTTAAATAGGTCACCTCTAAATGGAGCAGTTCACTCATTAAGCCAAGCACCTCCAAATTTTATAAATCAGTACTATTATTATACCCATTAAATGAAGTTTCACATTTGAAGCTTTTTAACTTGGGATTTAAGAACTATATCATAAGTTGTCTACCTTCCTATATAGTTTAGAATTTTGTCATTTCAACCAATCAATCCAGTTTTATAGGGGAAACCCCCTATAGGTTCCAAAAGTTAAGCGTTCTATACTTATAGATGAAAAGACAGATGGGTACAAAGGGGAGGAAAACATTTTATGGATGTTTCATTTATCTTTTTGATTTTCTTGTTAGGATTTATCGGATCCTATCTTTCAGGAATGGTGGGGATAGGCGGTTCGATTATTAAGTATCCGATGCTTCTTTATATACCGCCATTATTAGGATTTGCCGCTTTTAATGCTCATGAAGTTTCAGGAATCAGCGCTGTCCAAGTGTTCTTTGCCACTATTGGCGGTGTTTGGGCATACCGGAAAAGTGGTTTGTTAAATAAAGATTTGATCATTTACATGGGTTCAGGGATTTTACTTGGTGGATTGATTGGCGGTTTCGGTTCTAAATATATGGAAGAGTTTACAATCAATATTGTTTATGCAGTCCTTGCAACAATTGCCGTCATTATGATGTTCATTCCAAAGAAGAACAATGATGATAAGCCCGAACATGAAGTGGTTTTTAATAAGTGGTTAGCAACCATTTTAGCTTTTATTGTGGGCGGAGCTTCTGGAATTGTCGGTGCGGCAGGTGCCTTTATTTTAGTTCCGATTCTACTTGTGGTTCTTAAAATTCCGACAAGGATGACGATTGCCACTTCTCTTGCGATTACGTTTATTTCATCTATCGGATCGACTATCGGAAAAGTTGCTACCGGTCAGGTGCTTTTAGTACCAGCATTGGTCATGATTGTTGCTAGTTTAATCGCTTCTCCTCTGGGAGCAAAAGCGGGACAAAAAATGAATACAAAGGTTTTACAATGGATATTGTCTATCCTTATTTTAGCGACAGCAATTAAAATTTGGATGGATATTTTGTGAAAGTAATTATGGATTATTCTCTATCATGCTGAGGGTTCCGTACACATGGCCTTTCCTCATATTGAAAGTTTATTCAAAATTAGGGGAAATCCCCTATATTTTATGAAAAATATTTCAACTATGATTAAAGTTGTAAAGGGGGATGTTCAAATGAAAAGTTCATACAAAGTAGTCATTGTTGGAGGGGGTTCTGCAGGTATTTCTGTAGCAGCACGATTATTACGTCAATCTCATTCACTTTCAGGTGAAATCGCCATCTTAGATCCAGCAGTCAAACATTATTATCAACCATTATGGACATTAGTAGGTGGAGGGGCCGCTAAGAAAGAGACCTCAGAGAGAGGCATGCAAAGTGTTATTCCGGAGGGAGCTGTATGGATTCAAGCAGCGGTTACGGCGTTTTCTCCTGAAACAAATAGTCTTTCAACAAATCAAGGACAAACCATCTCATATGATTATCTGGTTGTTGCCAGTGGTATAGAAATCAATTGGAAAGGAATTAAAGGACTACAAGAAAATTTAGGGACAAAGGGCGTATGCAGCAACTATTCCTATGAACATGTGGATTACACATGGGAAACAATCCGTTCATTTAAAGGTGGAACGGCGTTGTTTACACATCCAGCTTCACCTGTTAAATGTGGTGGCGCTCCACAAAAAATTATGTATTTAGCAGAAGATCATTTTAATCGTTCACATATTCGTAATCGCTCAAAAGTCATATTTGGTTCCGCAAATCCTGCTATTTTCGATGTGGAAAAGTATCGACTTGCACTTGAGAAGGTAGTAGAAAGAAAAAATATTGATGCTCGTTTCCGCAGAAATCTGATTGAGATTAAAGCAGATGAGAAAATCGCTATTTTTGAAAACTTGGATACTAATGAGATAGAAGAGATTGCTTACGATATGATTCATGTAACGCCTTTAATGCAAGCTCCCGCTTTTATTAAAAACAGCCCGTTATCAGATGAAAACGGATGGGTCGATGTACAGCAACACACTTTACAACATAATTACTTTAAAAATGTTTTTGGTTTAGGTGATAACGCTAACTTACCAACTTCCAAAACAGGAGCGGCCATCCGTAAACAGGCTCCAGTAGTAGCCGAGAATATAATGGCCTTGATGCGTGATATGCCTATGAAGGCTAGTTATGATGGTTATTCTTCATGTCCGATTGTGACTGGTTATAATAAACTCGTTTTAGCTGAATTTGATTACAACAAAGAACCTTGTGAATCTATGCCATTCAATCAGGCTGTTGAGCGTACGAGCATGTACGTCATGAAGAAGGACTTGCTCCCGATCATGTATTGGAATGGCATGCTAAAAGGCACTATGTAAAAATACGTGAACAGAGGGGAGGATGCAGGTATGGGGTATTCTGAGACGAATACAAATAAAGACATGATACAATTGATCAATGAGCTAGAGAAACCTGAAGTTCAAGAATCATTAACGGCACTACTAGGGAAGTTACCTGATATTCAGAAAACGTTGGAATCTGCTGAAAATATTATGGACTTTGGAAAATCAGTTGTCCAAGATAAGGAATCCATCAATAAATATGAACAAACCCTTTCTACATTGAACATTAACGGTGAAACGGTTGTAGCGCTGATTACTTTAATAGAGAAAGTTCCAAAACTTGTGAGTATGATTGAGCAGGTAGAAAATATAATGGACTTTGTCACAGATATTATTAAGGACAAACAGTCTACGGATTATTTATTGTCAAACCTAAAGGAATATACAGAGCCTATTCTCAAGGAAGGGAAAGATGGTCTGTCTCTTATTAAGAGAGTCAAAGAAAGAGCCGATTGTAATCCCCAAAACGTTACATTTTTCTCTGTCATGAAATGGATGAAGGATCCTACTGTAAAAAGGGGATTATGCTATGTACAAGCAGCATTAGAAATAATAAATGAAAAAGATCCAGAAAGATTTGAAAGGGGAAAATGATCTATGTTAATACGTTACTTTTATGATGAGAAATTGGCACATGCATCTTATTTAGTTGGTTGTCAGGCAACAGGAGAAGCGGTAGTTGTGGACCCAATGCGCAATATCACTCCTTATATTCAAACGGCTGAGAAAGAGAATCTGAATATCGTCGGAGCTTTAGAAACCCATATTCACGCTGACTTTGTATCAGGTTCCAGGGAATTGGCAGATCGGTTTGATACAAAAATGTACATCTCTGATGAAGGAGATAAAGATTGGAAATATCAAAACCTTGAAAATGTACCACACCAATTGTTAAAAGACGGCGACAAGTTTACAATTGGAAACTTAGTTTTTGAAACTATGCATACTCCTGGACATACCCCTGAGAGTATATCCTTTTTGCTAACGGACCACGGTGGTGGTGCTGATAAACCAATGGGTATCTTTACAGGAGACTTTGTTTTTGTTGGTGATATTGGACGTCCTGATTTATTGGAAAAAGCAGCAGGGATCCAAGGTACTTCTGAATCAGGTGCTAAAGCGATGTATAAATCGATTGAAAGATTTAAAGAACTACCTGACTATTTACAATTATGGCCAGCTCACGGAGCAGGAAGTGCATGTGGAAAGGCACTTGGTGCTGTTCCTTCTTCTACAGTAGGTTATGAAAAACAGTTCAACTGGGCTATGAAATTTAATGATGAGCAATCATTTAGTCGTGCATTGCTCGAAGGTCAGCCAGAACCTCCTTACTATTTTGCTGTGATGAAGCATGTTAACAAAGTAGGCATTGAATTAATCAAAAATTTACAAGAATTAAAAGTGATTTCTTCTTTTGAAGAAATGCAGAAGGTCATGGCTGAAGGTCATCAAATAGTAGATACACGGACGGCTGAAGCTTTTGCAGAGGAACATATCTCTGGAACTCTCAACATCCCATTTAATAAATCTTTCACAACCTGGGCTGGATGGCTTGTCGATTATACAAGACCGCTTTATGTACTTGTCGATCCGGAAATTGTTCAAGAAATGTTAATAGCCCTTCGTTCTATTGGAATTGATGATGTAGCAGGGTTTGGGGATGTTGAAGAAATCCTTAAAGGTGCTCCGTCATCTTCATTAGAAATGTATGAAAGCATTACACCGCTAGAAGCACAACCGTTAATCGATAATAATGAAGTCCATGTACTGGATGTCCGAAATGAAACAGAGTGGAATGAAGGACATATGGAACAAGCACAGCACATCATGATTGGAAATTTACTAAAACGAATCGATGAAGTGAAAAAAGATAAGAAAATAGTAGTACATTGTCAATCAGGGGTTCGCTCTGCTATCGCAATGAGTATTCTGCAAGCAAAAGGAATTAGTAATATTGTCAATATGACAGGCGGTTATTCAACATGGGCAAAAGAAGTGCGTAACTAAAACAGAATGATCAACGGTATAAAAGCTGATTCTTTTTAGAATCAGCTTCCGAACGTTGAAAAATGAGGCACTTTATCATGGAAACCATAGCCTAAGAACCAACGGCAAGCCATATTTGTTTCAACTTCTTCAATCGTTTTACGCATTGAACGAATACCGAGGGTATATTGAATGAATGTCAGTTTAACTAAAATAACTGGATCAATACTTGGGCGTCCTACCTCTGAATAATTTTTCGAACCAAATGGATCGCTGGCACCAGCTGATCTAAAGTAATCATTTCAAGTTGATCTCGCTGAATAGAATCATGTTTAGAAAGCATCCTTATCACCTCAAAATACTTCCATTTTAAAACAAAAATGACTGTAGGCAAAAAAGGTTCTATCTAAATTTTATAACAAAGTTGATTGGAGCGGAAGGTGCGAGACTCCTGCGGGAAAAGCGCGTCTAAGGGAGACCCCGCAGGCGCAAGTCGAGGAGGCTCCCCGGACCGCCCGCGGAAAGCGAGTGCCCTACGTTCCAATCAACGTTCAATACAAGCCATAAAAAAACTGTAGACAAACTCGATTTTCATCGAGTTTGTCTACAGTCTGAAGCTGATTCTTTTTAGAATCAGCTTTTCGTAAATTGTATTTATGAAAGAATGCGTTTTTATAAGTGTTCAAATCGTTTGGAATGGTAGAACAATCAAAATGGTCATAACGTCTAATTTAAAAACAAGGAGTACTGGTTTATGCTAGATATTGGTCAAATTGACAATGAGTATTTACAGCAAATCTTTCAAAACATACAAGATGGCATTATTATCATGAATCAAGAACGAAAAATCCTTATGATGAATCAATCGGCTAGAAGATTAACAGGCTGGGGGTTACATGATAGCGTTCCTTTTTGTACATTTTGTGAGCAAAGAAAAATGAAGAAGAATGGGCATAAATGCTATTTAATTGAAAATAATGAAGTCCCTTATTTTTTATCTAAAATGCCAATTTATCATGGAAAGAAAATAGATGTAGAAATGAGTACGGCTCTGATGTATACAGATACTCGGAATGGTCAAAAGGAGTACCTTTTGGTTTTACGTGATCAAACCGTTCAATTAAAAGAAGAAGAGATGAGAGTATCAAAATTAATGATTAAAAAGCTAATTGAAGCAAAGGAATCAGAGCACAAAAGGTTGGCCCAAGACCTTCATGATGGAGTAGGGCAATCTTTGTACACGGTATCTGTAGCACTTCAAGCAATCGAATCTTACATCATGGATGATAAACGCCTAAATTCCTATATCAAAGAAGTGAGGAAAGAGCTGGAAAAAGTCATGCATGACATTAAAGTGTATTCGTCTCAATTACGTCCACATAGTTTAGACCAGCTCGGTATTGTACCTACTATTAAAACGTTGATTGAGTCTGTTGAGAAAACCCATAATGATCTAAATATCACATTTGAGACAAATGTCGAAGAACGCTGCCACTCCACAGTTGAAATAAACCTATATCGTGTTATCCAAGAAGCACTTCACAATATCTTAAAATATGCTCAGGCTAAAAAGGTCATCATTTGTCTTTGTAAATATACAGATCACTTATCTCTCATTATTGAAGATGATGGAATGGGATTCAACAAAGCTGAAATCAAAAATGAAGGATTGGGCCTAAAGCATATTGAAGAGCGAATCGATCAATTAGGTGGTGAATTTTTCATTGAGACGGCAAACGATAAAGGAACGAAAATCAAAATCACAATTCCAAAGTGGGAGGAAGGAACTGAATGATCAAAGTGCTAATTGTCGATGATCATGTTCTCATCCGAAAAGGTATTGTTCTTCTATTAGAAAGTTATCCCGATATTGAGATCGTCGGTGAAGCGGGTGATGGCGAGGAAGCCATTATATATGCAGCTAGGATGCAGCCTGATGTCATTTTAATGGATATTTCTATCCCGAACGGTCTGGATGGATTTACTGCTGCTCAAGAAATATTGAAGCAATTGAAGCATGTTAAAGTGATTCTATTAACGATGCACAACGAAATTATTTACATTCAGAAAGCGATTGAAATCAGTGCTCAGGGCTATCTATTAAAAAATAGCCAAGGAGGCGAGCTCTACGAGGCCATTAAGACTGTCTATAATGGAAAGAAATATTACAAGGTTGGCCTACCAAAAGAGCGGGTTGAAAAGTTATTCAAAAACAAGGGAAAGGATAAACCTTCGATCCTCACTATTCGTGAACAGGAAATCGTCCGACTAATCATATTAGGTTATACGAATATACAGATTGCAGGAAAGTTAAGTATTAGCGGTAAAACCGTTGAAAACCATAAAGCAAATATCATGCAAAAACTTGATTTGAAAAAGAAATCTGAACTCATTCAATATGGACTAGCAAATAATTATTTTGAATTTAGCAAGTAAAGCAGAAGTGGCCTTTTTAAGAACATAAACTCGAAGTACGGAAAAAATCTTGGTTGCTGCGGCAACTTTTTTTCGTATGCAAAATAAAAGAGCCATTATGGATACGAGTTTTGTTATAATAAGTAGAATTTGATGGAAAAGTTATAGAGATGAGGAAAAAATTTGAAAAAGGCATCATTTGTTTTATTTTCTATTTTATTATTGTTGGGGTTATTGGGTTGTGAACCAAATATGGAGACCAAGAAAGCCAATTCGGAAGAAAAAACGGGCAAAGAAGTTGAGGATAAATCAATCAAAGAAAATGAAGAAGTAAAATCACTTTATACGGTAGATAGTTATATGAAGTCAGTAGAAGAAAACCTAGAAGCAAGATCCGAAACATTAATCAAGAACATTCAGAAGTTACATAACTATACCATATACTCTAAAGTGGAATTATTGGATTTTGTAGCATTTGTAGATGATCCTTCAGGGTTTGACCTATCCATTACTATGTTCTCTATGGATAGACAAGCTAATGAAGTCTTTTACGAGGGTACGGATTCTACTATCTTTGCAGGTAGTCTGGGTATAATTGAAAATGTAAAATACACCCACCTTTTGGGTAATCAAACAGATGACTTTTGGGAATTCTACGAAAAAAATGAAGAAGAACTTAACCTTGCTGAAAAACAAGCGTTTGCTACTTGGGTCGCAGATTGCTGGAAAAAAGCAGATGGACAAGCAATCACATTGTCAGCCTACTTTTCTATCCATGACGATTATGAATCCTTCGATTTAAATAATAAAGAGTGGGTTACTGACGAGGAGAAATGGACTGATTAATTCACTTGAATCTCAGGGTAGGAAAGACCTTCAATTATGAAGATCTTTCCTGTTATGCCTAGGCTAGAAATACCATAGTGAGCCTGCAATGCCGATTTTTCGACCGTGACCAGGAATAATTCGACCTTCAGAGAGATAATTCGTCCTTCGTTACAAATAAATCGACCTGCCATCATTTCATAAATTGGAAAAAACAGTATGTGTTCAATAACATACTGTTTTTTGTCTTTAGTTTTTAGGTTAGCCCATTCCTTTTCATCAGAAGCCTACTTTTATATTTCTTTTTCTAATTGGCTCAAGCAGGAGTTGATATTTTCTTCGAAATTTTCAACATATTGCTGGGCATTTGATGTGTATTGGGTTTTTAGGGTGTTCAGCAAACTTTCTATCAAAAATAGGCGTGGTTTGCTGGTTTGAGTAAGCTCTTCATGGATGAAATCAATCAGTTCAATTGCTTTGGCTCGATCTTCGCTGTAAGGTAGAGCTTTGTTTGTTGCTTTTTTCAATGCCAAGGTGGATTGCAGCAGATCAGTGTGGCAAGAATGAAGATTGCTCCTGAAATTAGGAATCCATGTATCGATTAGCTCTGGGTCAAGAATCTGCTCCCCGCTTACAGCCACCTCATTGACTATATTGACGATTCGGTTCATGCAGTATCGGATGACTTTTATTTCCGGTAAACTGATTGTTTCGGCTTTATGATTAAAATGATTCATGTGGGTCATCATCGCATGAAAGAGAATGGCGCTATCTAACAGATACGGTTTTTTGCTTTCCCCAAATATATCGATTAACCGACTATACACCCAGCGTATGCTTAATAATAGGATTCGGTTGATAAATTGTTTTAATTCATCGTCGTTAGACACACGTACTTCTTCAACCAGGATGAGTAATTTACTTTGTTTATTCACCACCATTTCCAGTTCCAGCTGCTTAATAAAAATTTCAATATCTGCTAAATCTTGACCAATTAATAGTTCTTCACGGGCTTGGCGAATCTTCTTATAGTAGGAACGGAAAATAGCTATAAATAATTCACCCTTCGAAGGGAAATAATTATAAAATGTACCCTTAGAAATGCCGCTGCCGTCTAAAATGTCCTGGATGGACGTGGCTTGATATCCTTTTTCAATAAACAGCTTATGAGCCGTATCGATGACATTCTGCCTTCGACTATTCATCAAATCACCTAATTTTCATTATACTGCCTGTATAAATGTAATCGTACTCTATTTTCTATTACAGTACAAACCCTTATTTAAACCAGTAAATTTTTATTGCAAAAAATGAACTAGAGGTATATTATAGATTTTATGCAGATTGGGTTATACCTATCGTACAATAAAATGAACTATTAGTTTGAATGGAGGAATAGATAAAAAGTGAGTACTGCTCAAAATACTGAAAAAAAGGGCTCGTATGGTATCCTAGCTGTTTTAATGGTCGGGGCATTTATATCCATACTGAATTCAACCCTTTTGAATATTGCACTGCCATCAATTAAAACAGACCTGAACATTGAGACGTCTACGGTCCAATGGTTGACAACAGGGTACATGCTTGTGAACGGAATCATGATTCCTACAACCGCCTTTTTAATAAGAAAATATTCGGTGCGTAATCTGTTCTTGACAGCTATGCTGTTATTTTCAATCGGGACGATTGTTGCAGGTGTAGCACATGTATTCCCGCTGTTATTAGGCGCGCGTATGGTTCAGGCTGCTGGTTCGGCGATTATGATGCCTTTATTAATGAACGTTCTTTTAACTGCCTTCCCTGTTGAAAAACGGGGCTCCGCGATGGGGTTATTTGGTTTAGTCATGATGTTTGCTCCTGCTATCGGGCCGACGCTTTCAGGCTGGATTATCGAACATTATGATTGGAGAATGCTTTTCCACTTTATTACTCCTCTTGCTTTACTGGTACTAATTTTGGGGTTCTTTAAACTTAAAGACAAGAAAGAAAAAGTTGATATCAAAATTGATATAATATCAGTCATTCTGTCAAGCTTAGGTTTTGGTGGCTTGTTGTACGGCTTTAGCTCAGCAGGCAGCAAAGGCTGGGATAGTCCTTTGGTATACCTAACAATAATTGTTGGTGCCATTTCACTGGTCCTTTTCATTACACGCCAGCTTAAAATGGAAACACCGATGCTTGAGTTCAAGATTTTTAAACATCCAATGTTTGCTTTATCTGCAACGATTTCGATCGTACTGAATATGGCAATGTTTTCAGCGATGATCTTAATGCCGTTGTACACTCAAACGGTCCGAGGCATTTCCCCGTTCGATTCGGGATTATTGATGCTCCCAGGTGCTCTTTTAATGGCACTTATGTCACCAATAACCGGTAAACTCTTTGATAAGTTCGGAGCACGTATTCTTGCTTCTCTTGGTTTGCTTATCACGGTGATTACGACGTATTTCTTCAGTAAGCTGACAATGGATACATCATATACACACATAGTACTATTGTTTTCAATCCGGTCATTCGGGATGTCGATGGCAATGATGCCTATTATGACAAATGGTTTAAACTCGCTCCCAGCCCGTATGAACCCACATGGTACAGCGATGAATAATACACTGAACCAAGTTTCCGGAGCAATCGGTACAGCATTGCTTGTTACGGTTATGTCTAACCGGTCAGCTTCGATTGGTGAGGATCTAATGACTAAAGCGATGAGCAAATTAACAAGCCAGCCTACTACTGAGATGATGGATCAAATGCAGGCCCAAATCGGGATGCAGGCCATGTTGGATGGAATTAACTTTTCGTTCTTTGTGTCTACCTTTATCGCAGCTGTGGCGCTGATTTTGTCATTATTCATTAAGCGTGCATGGCCGGCAAAAGATAAGCCAGCTGAAAAGGCTGATCAGACCGCTTAATATCAGACCGCTTAATCACAAGTCATGTCTGAATGACTAAATAGTAATAATCATACAGATAGTAATGTTAAAATAGGGTAAAGATTAAGTATGGTCATGGGTGTTTCCTTTTCAGGAAATGCTTGTGATCATGCTTTTTTTTGCGAGTAAAAGCGGAGAGATAAAAACGCAGTGCCATTTCTAATCGAATGGCACTGCGTTTTAGGTTATGAAGCTACATCCTCTGAATTCACCTTTGCATGCTGGATATGACTCGTAATCCAGCCAATTACTGCTGCAGAAACGAGATAAGCGAGTAAAATCCAAATCTGCGTCTGTAAGTTTGCCCAGCCGCCTAATGAAATTACTTCTTGAAGCTCCTGAAGGGAATGAGCCATCGGTAAAAATTGACCGAGTTGGGTTAATAGCGACATTCCGAGTTCCGCCGGGAATGTTCCGCCGCAAGTGGCTAATTGAAATACAAGAAGGGTCACGGCTGCGAATTTTCCGACGATACCGAATACGGTTACCAGCATAAGAATGAAGGTCATGAAGGTAAAGGAAACGATAATGCTTGATAGAATAAATATAGGAACGCTAGCCACATGTAAATGGAATCCAAGGAGCACAACTGCATCCACGAGAAGTGCCTGAATCAAGCCGATTACATAAACTAACCCTAATTTATTTGTAAAATGAACGGTTCCGGTAACCTTAATATTCTGTCTGCGACCAAGCGGCAGGATATTGGAAGCCATAATGCCACCTACATAAAAGGCAAGAGACAAAAAGTAAGGAGCGATTCCGGTTCCATAGTTTGGAACTTCCGAAAGATTGGATTGAACCAATTGCACAGGTTCAGAGAACATCGAAGTAGTGGAATCACTGTACTGAAGGCTGGATGTTTTATCCGCGGCATCATTAAGTTTGGAAGATAACCTGTTTGAGCCTGTTTCTAGTGAAGCAAGTCCATCCTGAAGTTCCGTTGATCCTCTGGTTAGTTGACTGCTTCCGCCGGCAAGTGAAGTGATTCCGGTGTTTAAAGTGGAAAAACCACTTGTCCATTTTGAAAATCCGTTTGTGAAAAGGCTTGCTCCCTCGTTTAATTGCTTAGCACCCGAGGTAGCTTGCGCCATTTTATCACCAAACGTTTTCATACCAGATTGAAGGGCGACTTGCCCATCTGCCACTTTTTCCGTCCCTTGTCCCAGTTGCTTTTGCCCCGCGGTTAAAGTAGTGGCCGCATTGGATAATCCATCAGATAAGGCAAGGATTTGCTTGAAGTCTTGATCTTGTTTTGCTTCAGGATGACTTTGGACATAAGCATCCAATTGCTTCTTAAGAATATTAGCTGTACTCTCCGCCTGTTCCTGTCCCTGAACCAATTTTGCATTGCCGGCTGACAAGTCTTTAACTCCCTTGCTCACCTTGTTCATACCATTTTCTAGTGTTTGTTGCCCATTTGTTAGCTGTTTCATGCCGGAATACAAGGTCTGGGAACCTGATGTTAGACCTTCCGCGCCAGTAGATAACGCTTCTTGTCCGTCCAAAAGCTTGGTGCTTCCAGTACGTAGCTTCTGGGCACCATCATTCAAACTTCGAGCTCCTTCTGTTAATTTTTCACTGCCGCTTTTCGCATCGACAGTTCCTTGATGAAGCTCCTCGGCTCCATTTCCGGCATCTGCTAAGCCTTTAGAAACATCTTGGAATTTGGAAAGGATGCCCTCTGAATAGACTTTCGTGATGCTGGCATTGATTTTGGTGGTCATTTTTTCAACAGCAGTTGTACTAATTTGTGAGGCAACGAAGTTTTTACCCGGATTAATTTTATACAAAAGTTTAGCGGCTTCCGGTTTTTCTTCCATTAAGGTGGTGACATTTTTAGAAAAATCATCTGGAATCGTGACAACCATATAGTAGGTACCCTCTTTAAGCCCTGTATCAGCCGCCTTTGCCGATACAAAGTGAAAGTCCAATTCTTTCTGCTTCTTCAATTGTTTAACAAAGTCATCTCCTGCCTCGATTGGCTTATCGTCCATTTCGGAACCTGTATCGAGGTTGACCACTGCTACAGGGAGCTGATCCAGCTGTCCGTAAGGGTTCCAATATCCTGCTAAAAAGAAACCTGAGTAAATCAATGGAACGACTAAAAGAAAAATCAAGGCGATTCTTCCGTGTTTATGTTTCCACATTGCTTTTATGTCTTGAAGTACGAGTTGTAATCCTTTCATTACTGAGCCTGCCCTTTCTAACTAAATGAGATTATTTCATGATAATGGCTTTTTTTAATACTGTATAATACATAATTAGTTATATAATAATAGATTTGAAACTATCCGAAACGAGTGAATAAAATGGAAATATTACAGCTGCAGTATTTTCAAACCGTAGCACGCTTAGAACATATGACGAAGGCTGCTGAGCAACTTCAAATTGCCCAGCCGTCTCTCAGCAAAACCATTTCTCGTCTTGAAGAAGATTTGGGAGTGGCGTTGTTCGATCGGGAACATCGAAAAATCAGGCTGAATGCAGCCGGAAGGATATTCTTGAACCGTGTCGAACGAGCTTTTGCGGAATTGAATGAGGGAAGGCGCGAGATTGTTGAATTAGCGGGCCAAGAACAAAAGAATATTACGTTGGCTGTAACCATTCCAAGAGTGCTGCCTGATTTACTAGGGACATTTTTATCAGAATATCCAGATGTTCGTTTTCAACAATTTCTTAAATCTGTATCTTCCATGAAACAATTGCTTATTGAAGGGGAAATTGATTATTGCATTTCGTCCGTTCCGATTGAAGGCCCCGATATTAGGTGGGAACCGCTGATAACGGAAGAAATATTTCTGATTGTGCCTCCCAATCATCGGTTAGCAGGGAGGGAGAGCATTCATCTTAATGAAGTGAAGGACGAAGCGTTCATTAGCATGAACACAGGTTTTGGATTCCGCAATTTAACGGATCAATTTTGCCAAGAAGCTGGATTTATTCAGCATATTGCATTTGAAGGCGATGAGCCGGCTGTTATCTCAGATCTTGTCAGAAAGGGCTTAGGTGTCGCTTTTGTATCAGAATTAACATGGCTGCACCAAACCGATTCGTTGTCACATAAAATTCGAATAACAGAGCCTGCGTGCCAAAGGACGATTGGATTGGGATGGTCGGAAAAACGATACTTTACACCAGTTGCCAAGCAATTTCGTTTATTTGTCATGGATTATTTTTCTAAGGCCATTTCCTCTAGGCTTAAGGATTCACTATAGGGAGAATTATAAAGGGATTGAAAGGTTGATGGAGAAATATAAGCTAAAGAGAAGGAGAAAGGTGATGTAGATTGAAGCAATTAACCGAGAACGAATTTGAAAAAGTATCACCCATTATATATATGAATGAAGGTCCAACTCCAACTTTCGCTCATTCAGTCTTGGAGCATTTCATTCCAGGATGTGTTTTTGTGGATGATTCAAGTTTTCCAAAAACGATTCTTTTAGGAACAAACTCTGGTATTTATTTTATTTGTGGTGTGGAGTCCAACGATGAATTCAATATGTCCTTACTAGAGTTTTGCAAAACAAAGATGGGGGATGGCGAAAAACGATTTACTCTATTTTCCTCGAATGATAAATGGGATCGTTTATTGGCAGCTACACTAAAAGAAGAAATCAAACAAATCAGCAGATATTCTTTTACCTTTCATCCTGAAAAATACTTCTATGAAGAGTTCAATCCGCAAAAAGAGTTTACCTTGCAAAGAATAGATGAAGATACGATAAGAAACAGTGTATATAACAAGGAGTACTATGAGGATTATTGGGGCTCCGTCTCGAATTTTCTTGAAAAGGCGTTTGGTTTTTCTGTTTTACATAATGAAACAGTCGCAAGTGAGTGTACGACTATTTTTAGGGGGAAAGCTTTTGCTGAAATTGATATTGAAACAAATACGGAATATAGAGGTATGGGTTTAGCTAGGAGTGTAGCGCATGCCTTTATTGATCATTGTTTAAAAAATAAGATCGTTCCTTGCTGGGATTGCACTGTGAGTAATCTACCTTCGATGAAGCTGGCAGAAAAGCTAGGGTTTGGCAATCCGAGAAAGTACTCCATCTTTGTGAAAAATAGCTGAAATTCCTTGTGTTAGAAAGATAATGAGGCGGAGGGACAATTGATGATATATGAAATGACTATACAATTTCGTGTTACCGATATAGTAGAAGGGCAACGATGGTATGAGACATTATTAGATCGTAAACCTGATTTTATACCTCATGAGGGTTTTTGCGAGTGGGAGCTTATTCCCGGGAGTTGGCTGCAAGTAGTGGAAGGAATCCCATCAGAGGGAAGCGGCCCGCTGCGTTTAGGTGTTGAAAACATTGAAAAAGAAAGAGATCGGATTAGTAAAGAACTTCAAGTCGAGTTTTTTGAAATATGCTCAAGAGAAGAAGTACCTGTCAAATGGGCAACTTTTACCGACCCTTGGGGAAACCGCCTTGGCTTTTTTGAATACATAAGGGAAACAGAAAAACCCGAGAAACTGAAAACCGTTTTAGGGAAAAAGAAACCTATAGTATAGGCTGCCATTTGCAGGCAGCCTTTATTTTTTGAAAGTCACCAAGCAGACATTCTAGTGTGTTTTACAAGCCCTAATAATGATCCTTGCTTTGTACTATTTTTTCTTTTGGAATATGATTTCGTTCATCAATTTTCCTACTTCGTATTATTTCAAAAACATCATAATTCTCAGGCGGTCAAAATATTTATGTAACTTGTACTTAAAGAGATTTGTATGTTTGAATAATAACGCTAAAATATATAATGGCATAGTATTTTTTTACAAAGGTGGTAAATGGATGAATGTTGTTGGTGGCTATTTAAAAAGGTTTTTTTTAGAGAGTAAGCAAATAAGAATAAGTACCTTATTAACATTTGTAACGTATGTGTGAAAATATTCAACACTTCTTATTCTTATCTATTTGATTTGGATTTTCTGTATTTGCTTCCTTTTGCTTTGGTTTTTCCTCTTATATTTGACCTAAGATAAGCAATTTTTATTAAATTATGGGGAAGGTATGGTTCATATTCATAACATAATTAGTAGGAGGAAAATATGCCTTTTGATTATTTAGGACCTGTCTTTATTACGTTTATAATAATTTTGTTGGTTTTATTGTACTAGTGATTTTTCAGAGAGTTATGTATTAAATGGCTTCTCTGTTATCAGCATATCCATTATATGCTTAGTGGTTTCTGTAATAAATACTTGGCAAATAGGAATGATTGCGGATGAGTTGAACTTAGCAGGAGATCCTGTATTCTTTGATCTGTTTTTTGTTATTGTAGGGTTGTCTATACTTAACCCGCTGCTTTTTATGAAACTCAAGGATAAAAATTTTAAGTCAAATTAGTAACAAAAACTGGTAGCTAACTAAGGCTTTATAGGGGAGGTTGAAAATGAAAAACAGTTCATCAGTCATTATAGGTGTAGCCATTATCATTGCATTCACCATTTTGGGTTTATTTCTAAAGGTCACATTCGAAAAAGATTCAGAAAATGTAAGCAACAATAACAGTGAATACAGATATGAGTTAGTCCCAGCAAATGATAATAATATCATCATTTTTGATAAACAATCAGGTGAATATTGGAATAAATATTTACCAAGTGGAGAGGGACCAACAAATTGGGAGAAAGGAGACTCCCCGGTGGAGAATAGTCATAAATAAAAAATCAAGATTCCTTCAGTTAGTATCTTAATAGAATTATTCACTTCAAAGTGTATTTGATATGGAGTGTTTTTTTATTGGGAAGGTTTGAGAGAAAGCAGCAATCTAGAGAAAAAAGTTTGAATAAAGGAAGCGAAAATGAAAAGAAATTTATGGGTTTTTATGGTTATTTTATTATTAGTCGGGTGCTCAGAAAAATCAAGGAAAGAATTTGGTGAGAAAGAAGTACCTAATCAAAAGGGGAATTCATATGGCAATGTAATGAATGGTGGATTTGTTGCTAAACAGGACAATCTTTTCATTTTTATGAAATATAATAATTCCGGCATTCCGTTTTTTAGTAGGAATAGTATTATGGCCAAAAAGGAAGAGTCGTCAAACGATGTGAAAATCACTTCAAAAGGTTTTGGGGATCTGAATGTGAAGGGAGAATGGATTTATTATACTGTAATGCCTTTTTCTGATACACCAATATTATATAGGGTAAATGTGGATGGAAGCGGAAAGGAGAAGCTAGTTGAAGGGGCCTGGTATGTCCAAGTTGTTGATGAACAGGTGTACTATTATGATGTCATTAAGAACGGTCTTTATAAAATGAATTTGGATGGCAAAGATAAGGTACATATCTATTCACCAAAAGCAGAAGTGACAATGAATTTCGTGGTTGATCATGAACAGATTTATTTTTATAAACCAATAGATGAAAATGGATATGACGGGAAACTATATTCAATGTCACTTAACGGTGACAACTTAAAAAAATTAAATGATACACTTTCGAATCTCCAGATAATTGCTGGGGAAGATGAGGAGTCACTGTATTATACAGATGAAGAAGAGAGCTTATTTAAAGTGGATAAAAAAAATGGTAAAGAAATAAAAATAAGTGATCAGAAATTTTCATCAATGTTTGTAGATGAAAATTGGATTTATTATTTAAATGCAGGTGAGCACTATCATTTATATAAAATCAAGAAAAATGGTGACCAAAACACTTTATTACTAGAAAAAGAAATGTCAGAAATAAATATATTGGAGAATTGGATTTACTATCAATATGATGAGTTTGGAGACATCTATCGTATTAAAACAGATGGAACGGAGAATATGTTATTTTCAGAGAAAAAATAAGGTGCTGCCTTTTGCACCTACCTTAAAATCGGAGCTGTCGTCTTTACGACAGTTTGTTTGTTTTGTTATCTCGACAGTTGAACCAGAAAAGCCTTCGGTATGTGGTAATATAAGGTTGTCAAAGTAAAGGACGTAGGTAGAGAGTGACTGCTTTTTTCTGAAAATTGATGATCAGTTTGATATGATAGCTTTTTAGTAAATGAAGTGTTTGAAAGGAGTGTTCCAAATGCAGTTAACGATTCAGGCTTCGGGCGACAATGTACAAGCTATATCTTATTTATTGTCTAAGAACCCAAGTAATTTATATGAGAGAAATCATAAAGGCCATTTAGTGCGCCTTTTTTATAGCAAGTTTACAGAAACAGAGCTAGAAGCGACGATTTTTGTTACACCTGACCCGATCGAATTGGTAAAAGGCAATTCCAATTCCTATGACATTACTCATTATATAAATGATCGGGAGTTTGCGGTAAGCAGCATTTTTTGTTCATTGATTAGGTCTGCACTGGGAACGGCTTTGAATGGTCAGCCGAAGGAAGAGCATACAGTGTGGGTGAATCATCCGTTTTTGTTTCAGTTCGAGTTTGGCCCTGTGGTTTCTTCTCTTTCTGATAAGCAATTAAAGGATTTATTTGAGCCGATTGGGTATGAAGTGACGATTACCCGTCCGGAAATTGAGTACTCTTTCCAAATTAAAGATAAAAGCTCAGCAAGATATATTTCTTTAAAAGGAATGAAAACACTACAAGATGGGTTAAGGCATTTGTTTGTATTGATTCCGGTCATCGATAACTATAAGCACTACTACATTGATGAAAAAGAAATTGAAAAGCTTGAGAGATATGGAGACGGGTGGCTGAAAGATCATCCGATGCGAGATTATATCTATCGGCAATCACTTAGATTTAAGGAAGTATACAGCATCGTTGAGAACAAGAAACCTGAAGAGAAGAAAGAAGAAAAAGAAAGCAAGGTTCGGTTGAATGATCTTCGATATGAAAAAATTGTTGATACCGTTAGTCAAATGAACCCTAGCACCATCGTGGATTTCGGCTCAGGTGAAGGGAAACTTTCCGTACGCCTTGGTTTTGTGGAAGGGATAAAAGAAATTCTGGCTGTTGAGCCGTCCCAAACTGCTACCATCAAAGCCTTAGGGCGATTCGATAAAGTAAAGAATAAAGAAAAATTTGTGGTTCCTGAAACACTATGGGGCTCACTCTTCTACTATGATGAAAGATTAAAGAACAAGGATATTATTATCTTGTGCGAAGTCATCGAGCATATCGATGAGTACCGTCTGCCTAAGGTACTGGATACGATATTACATGAATATCAACCGAATGCCCTGATTATTACAACTCCAAATCGTGAATATAACGAGGTATACGATATGGAGGATGTTCTTCGACACAACGATCATCGTTTTGAGTGGACAAGAGCTGAATTTCGTCAGTGGTGTACAGAGCGAAATCACCGCGATATCTATAGCCTTAAATTTGAAGGAATTGGTGAAGAGCATAATACATATGGTTATCCGACACAAATGTGTGTGTTCGAAAGAAAGGAGGACTAACTATGCAAATCGTATTGCCCCATGCAGGAGTAGTCTTGCTGATTGGACCATCCAACAGCGGCAAGTCAACATGGTTAAAAAGCATGATCGAAAAAGAAGTGATTCTACCTTCAGAGGTTGTTAGTTCAGATGCCTTTCGGGTATTGGTGAGTGATCTGGAATTTATTGATTGGCGGGACAGACCAAAGGATGAAGCGGACAATCTGATGGATGAATACCAGGCCATATCAGGAGAAGCATTTTCCATGATGGATTCTGTCATTGAATCAAGATGCCGTTTAAATAAATTAACCTTTATTGATGCGACAAATCTTCACCCAGATGATCGGAAAAGATATATCTCTATAGCTCAAAAGAACAATGTCCCAATTCTATCGATTGTTCTGGATATACCTGAAGATGAACTGTTGATCAGAGATGTACATAGAGAAAATCCACGCGGAAAAAGACGTATCAAACAGCAATACCAGACGTTCAAAAGGGAAAAGCGCGCACTAAAAAAAGAAGGCTATTCGTCTCTTTATACGATAAAGGAAGCAAAAGATATTCAGGTTAGCAGACGTACAAATCCAATTGAAAAGGATATTCAGAATGGGATAGACATCATTGGGGATATTCATGGCTGCTATAACGAAATGATCCTCGTCCTTGAAAAACTAGGCTATCAAAAAAATGAGGATGGACTTTATCTTCACCCCGAAGGCCGGAAGTTTGTTTCCGTTGGGGATGTCATGAGCAGAGGACCAGAGTCGCTTAAAACGATGCTCTTTTTCTATGAACATGTTAAAAAGGACGTTGCCTATATGATTGACAGCAATCACGGCTGGAAAATTGCTAGATGGCTGGATGGAAGAGACGTAACATTAAATCATGGCGATGAAAAAGTGGAAGAAGAATTTAAAGCGTACGAAAAGGAGTATGGAAGCGAAAAAGCAGAGGAAACGAAACAGTCACTTAAAGAATTCCTCCTTCAAGCTCCTTCCCATTATATATTTACCAAGAATGGTGTGCAGACTTTAGTTTGTGTTCATGCCGGAATCAAAGACGCATTCATCGGAAAGCAGTCAGAAGCTGTTCGTGACTTCTGCCGTTACGGTGATACGAATGGATTTGATGAAAAAGGAAAGCCAGTACGTAAAGATTGGTTTATTTCTCATAAGAAAAGCTCGTTGATTGTCTGGGGACATGATCCAAAGCCACAACCGCTGCTAATCAACAATACCATCAACATCGATCAAGGTGTTGTCTTTGGCGGAGCATTAACTGCTTTTCGCTATCCGGAGGGGGAATTTATTTCGGTACAAGCGAGTCAAGATTTCTCAGGAGCCGATGACAATCCTTTAAGAGAATGGGAGAAAAACCGTTTGAATCCGCCGAATATTGGTAAATTCATCAATGGCTATTCTGTATTGACAGAAAAAATGGGTGAGATTAAAATTCATCAGGATATTATAAAACCTGCGATTGATACGGTATCACATTTCACGATACCGATTGAACAATTAATCTACATCCCGCCTACAATGAGTCCAACACCAAGTCCGTCCTCATTGGAAAATTATTTAGAGCATCCCAAAGAGGCAATTAACTATTACAGAAGCCATGGGATTCAAACCATGATTGCTGAAAAGAAACATATGGGGAGCCGGGCGATTCTATTTCTATTTAAAAATACTGAAGCTGCTAAGAAGCATACAGGCATTGAATCATTGGGGGTTATTTATACTAGAACGGGAAGACGTTTCTTTGACGTCGCGACGGAGGAAGAACTGGTCTTAATAATCAATCAAGATTTGCATGAAAGCGGCTATTTTGAAAAGTACGATACAGACTATGTACTCCTGGACGCTGAAATCATGCCCTGGAACCTGAAGGCAAAAGAGCTCATCAGCAGTCAATATGCCCACGTTTCCGAAAATGCGATTCTTGATCGAATGATGCTGAAGGAAAAAATAGCGGAAGCAGCCCTTGAAAATAAAGATTTAAAAGGATGGCTGGAAGAGTATGAGCAAAAACTGGAAAACGCCTATACTTTCAAAGAAGTCTTTCAAAAGTATTGCTGGGAGATTGAAGATATAAATTCCATTCAAATCGCTCCATTCCACGTACTTGCTCATAGCAATGAAACCTTTTTTGATCAGCCACATACATGGCATATGGAGATGAACAGGGAGTTTGCAATCCGGTCTAGTTTATTTGTTGAAACGGAATACAAACTAATTACGGGTGAAGCAAGTGAAGAAGAGGTCATTAAATGGTGGCAGGAAATCACAAGCGAAGGCCATGAAGGCATTGTAATCAAGCCGGAATTCTACATTTCAAGAAATAAAGGCAAGCTATTGCAGCCCGCAATAAAAGTAAGGGGAAGAAAGTACCTTAACATTATTTATGGAATGGACTACTTGCTTCCGAAAAATCTTGAGCGGCTTAAAAGCAGGAATACAGGCAAAAAGCAAAAACTGGCACTGAGAGAATTTGCTCTGGGAATCGAAGGCATTCAAAGATATGTAAAAGGTGAATCGATTGAAAGAGTCCATGAATGTGTTCTGGGAACATTGGCCATGGAATCCGATCCTGTGGATCCCAGATTGTGATAGTTTGTATTTCAGGTACTTTGTCATTTAAGGAGTACTTGAGAATAAAAGAGGGGTTGCTGCGGCAACCTTTTTCTTTTTGAACTAAAGAAGGTTAGATATTAAAAATAGCTGTTTAAGAAGGGTTAATGGTTTTTGTTATAATAAATAATTAAAAAAACTTTTAGAAAGAAAGGTTGTATTTATGAAAAAGAAATTAATATTTATTGGAATCGGAATACTGTTAGTTTTCATTCTATTATTTAGTACATATAAATTAATGAATTCTAGAACACACCAGTTATTCGGAGGATTAACAGAAAAAGTCGAGACAAATCAAAAAGTGGTTGCTCTGACTTTTGATGATGGTCCATCGAAGAATGTAAATCAGATTCTACCATTATTAGATAAATACAATGTAAAGGCTACATTCTTCCTAATTGGTAACGAAATAGAAGGATACCCAGAGGAAGCTAAAAAAATTGTAGAAGCAGGACATCAGATTGGAAATCATACCTATTCTCACAAGCGAATGATTTTTAAATCGTCCTCATATATCAAAGAGGAAATCGAGAAAACGGATAAATTAATTCAAAACTCCGGATATAAGGGTGAAATTGATGTTCGACCACCAAACGGAAAAAAACTTGTTGGCTTGCCTTATTACTTAAATAAAAATGATAGGGACACTATAACCTGGAATATTGAGCCAGATAGCTATTACACTTCTGCTTCTGACAAAGTAAATTATGTGAAGGATCATATTAAACCAGGTTCGATTATCTTGATGCATCCCATGTATGATGATACTGGTAAAGAACTTCAAGCGATTGAAGGGGTAATAAAATTGTTATCGAATGAAGGATATAAGTTTGTAACTGTTAATGAGCTTCAAGAGTTATAGGTTTCACTGTTTCTGAATGAACCATTTCAAAAATCAGGGTTGCTGCGGCAACCTTTTTATTGTGTAACGAAAGGACCAGGTTTGTTACATTAAGACATCGACAAAAAGCCACATTAAAAATCAATTGGTTTCTCATTAATATTTATGGATATTCTTTCAGCTTTCCCATTTTGCCTTTCATTGTAAGCAGGTTCGGTACGGTTTGTATTTTGTGAGATATGATCTCTATTATTAGAGGGATTTTTTGTAGGAGGACCAATTACGACCGACTCTTTAACTGGCGATAATGAATCGGCTATTTTCTTTGAATCGACACCATAGGAAAGTTGGAAAACTTCTGGTGGAGTTAGACGTAACATATCAGAACCTTCTGCCGTTTCGAATTGATCATTGTTAAAAAAGAGGTGGAGATGCAATTCTTCCGATTCCGGTCTAATCCAATGCCACCAAGCCATGGGAATAAAGACAACCTGACCAGGTTTAGCGATATAGTTATGCAACTTCTTAGTGTCTGGATCAACAATTGAGATAAGGGCTTCACCTGATACAACGACATCCAACTCCCATGCATTCGGATGCCAATGAGGTTCCCGAATATGTCCCTTTGTTAGGTAAAGATCTACAAAAGCCCCGCCTACCATTGCAGGTAATTGGGTTGAGGTAACCTCGTAAGCTTTATTATTAGGGTCCCGTTCAAAAAAAACATTATCTCTTGAGTCAAAAAAGAGATTTGGAGTCCCACTCGTTTTTTTTATGTTTTTATTATCAGGAACAAAACCAGGATTCACAATCAATGTCCTCCTTAAGGTCAAATTTTCACATTACATTCAATTGATATATGGAAAAATAAAGTAATGCTATATCTTATATGTAGAAACCATGGGCGAGGTGATTCCATATAAGCATTAATAACATCGATTTGAGTTCTTTATAAAAGTAGCAAAACTAACGAATCCTCTGTTAAAAAGGAGGGACAACAACTCCTTTTTTCGGCAATATACTTTCTGGATATTATTTACCAATTGGTCGTTATTCCAGCAAAGATTGGATGGATCAAGGTGGTTCAGGTACGATTGGATGGTTCCACATTTATAAGGCTGGCCGTGTAGTGGAAGAATAAGGGGGAAATCACGTAAAATTTGTTCTCTAGTGGGATTTTTTATTAAAAAAACATGGATAGTAATACTGAAATTAAATGTATCTATATTTTTCTATAAATACCATGTAAATACAGTTATAATGGAAATGGATAGCAATTTGGTATAGTGGGCAGCGGTCACTCCTTTCAGAAAGGGGGTGTCGCTGGTGATTTCTATAATGGACGGTTTGATGCTTATGATCTCATTCGCCTCTTTAATCGTCGCAGTAATCGCGGTTACATTAAAAAAGTAACCCCCTCCATACCATCCGGCCAGATGTATGTAGGAAAAGGGTTACTTTCTTGATCGAGTAGCTACTGACTTACCACAGAAAGCCGCTGCTCTTTATGCAGTTTGCTGTTCATTAAGACGCTGGTTTTTACCAGTGTCTTTTTTTTATATATGTTAGTTATCTTTATTATATCCTCATTTTACCTATACATTCAACTAAAAAACATAGAAAGAGCGTAAACGAAATTCGACCTAACGGATATGAAAATCAATTCATTTCCATTGATTCTTGAAGTTATATCAAAGCAGATCTTGCGGGAAACGAAAGGATCTCACAGAAAGGCTTTGCCGCCGGTGCCCGTTTTCCAGGCAGTATATAGGAACTTGAAGGCTTGTTAAAATGCCTGAAGTGAAAATAAAAAAAGCACTAAAGCTTTCGGATTCAAAGATGATCCACTTTAGGGCCATGTATAACCAGATTAGATTTTCGTTAAGTTCTTGTCAGATTCCAGTTTGTATAATTTCATTCCCTTGTACGATGTAATCGAAGGAATCAAACAAAATAGAGCCATGGGTAAACAATAAAGTATATAGACATGTCCTCCGTTTTGCAGCAAGGGGATATACGCTAAAGCAACAAAGAGCAAAACGAAAAAAATGATTGTGAAGATCCCGAAAGATTGATGATAGAAAGCATAAATTTCCCTTCTTCGATCTTCTTGACTGTGTAATGCCGCTTTGTTTGTTCGAAGGAATAGGTACAAGGAGACTAATAGAAATAAAGCGGAAAATGGTAAAGCTAAAGCAAATAATGAAACGTCTAGAATGGAAAGATAAAAGCTGGATAAAAAGAACACCTCTGACACAGCTAATGCAAAACAATAATTGAAAATACTTATCTTATCAGGTTGTTTAAGCATGAAATCCCTCCTTCTATATAATAGTATGCAACTGCTTACATGTTCACTACTTTGTCACATTTAAAAAAAATAAAAGTTCCAAGTTCCACCCAGGATCATGCCTTCGGTCCTAAGATAGGTAAATGGTCACTATAGGAAATGAAATAACCCCTCTGGCTAATTAGTCAGAGGGGTTATTTTTATGAGAATTTATATAGCTTGAAGATATTGTATAGAGCCCGTACTAATTACGAATAGTAATAGAATATCGGGTAAAGGGGGAGAGCGCTATGACTGCACAAACGATGATTAAAGGATTTCTGCTCGTTCTTCTATTATATTTCCTGTATGTAGTGGTGACGGCAGTGGTCCTTTTCTACTTCCTCAAGGAAAAAGAAGAAGATAGGCCGATTAAACATATAAGTGCATATATGGGGGAGAAGGAATCCACCGTGGATCGTGTCCTGCTTCTTGAAGATGGTTATGAATCGGGACTAGCCCGAATGCGAATGATTCAGGAAGCCCAGCATTCAATCGATATTGCCTACTACGCTTTTGGAAAAGGTAAATCAACTGAACTTATTCTTGGAGCCTTGTTCGAAGCTGCTGACCGCGGTGTCAAAGTTAGAATCCTTCTGGATGGAATTTCTCATGGACTCAGAGGTCAATTAAGCAGTGTTCGTTATGCACTGGCATCGCATGAAAACATTGAATTAAGGTACTACGAAACCTTTAAGCCATTTAAGCCCTGGACCTGGCATAACCGCCTTCATGACAAGATAATCACTGCAGATGGAAAGTTAGGCATCATCGGAGGCAGGAATATCGCCGATAAGTATTTAGCGGGCAATCCGCCCAAGAATTATGTCTACGACCGGGATGTACTCATTTTCAATGCTGAACAGGAGAAAGATAGTGTAATCGTTGAAATGAAGGACTATATACATGAATTATGGACTCATCCGTATACGAGCAAAGTCTTTGCGGACCTTTCGAAAAGGAAAAAGGAAAAAGGAAAACGCGTCAGAAATACATTATTAAATCAATACAGCAAAGCTATTCAAAATAATGCCGATTTCGTTAATCCGGCCGTCGATTGGAGCAAGACTACAACACCTACTAAAAAAGTGTCCTTCATTAATAATCCAATCGAACGTTTCAATAAACACCCTTTTGTGTGGAGATCTCTAGTGGATATTGCTGCGAACGCCAAAAAGTCGGTACTAATCCAGAGTCCCTATATTGTTCCTGCGGATGCCATGAAGGAATATGTACCAAAGAATATGGATTCAAAAGCTGATTGGACCATACTTACCAACTCGGTGACATCCACCCCGAATGTGATCGCTTTTTCCAGTTACTTGGCACTTAGGGATAGTATCGTTGAGACAGGGGCAAGGCTTTATGAATATTCAAAGCTTTATTCATTGCATGGTAAATCGGCTGTTTATGATCAGCGATTAAGTGCAGTTGGTTCCTTCAATCTGGATTCGCGATCTGCCTTTTTAAATACAGAATCGATAGTGATAATCGATGGTGAAGAATTTGCAGCGCAATTGATAGGGACCATTGAGTCGAAAATCTCAGATAGTACACTTGTCGCGGACAATAAAAGATATATAGAACCACCTGAAGATCAGAAAAAGGAAGAATCTTTCTTTAAAGCGACCTTTTTAAATGCCCTTTCGAAAATAACGGTATATTGGAAAAGGTTCATTTGAATGATGACGAAAAGACAGCAATCCAGTGATTGTTGTCTTTTTACGGAGAAAATCCGTTTAAAATGGATCATTGACTAATTAACAAATGTGTAATTTGCTATACTTTAGGAAAGCTAATCAATCTTGGAGATATCATCCATTATCCGAAGGAGAACAGAAACATGCAAACTTTACAGCATCTATCGAAACATATTGTCTACCTGACTCCAGTGGCAGAAACTGATCGGCCCATTCTTGCCGCCGTTTCTGGAGCTATGAAAACTCTTATCATCGATGCCGGTAACTCTGTCCAGCACGCACAGCTTTTTCAGGACAAATTACTTCAGGCTAATATGAGCGGGAATTTTCTTGTTCTTACCCATTCCCATTGGGACCATGTATTTGGACTGGAGAATGTAGGAATTCCGGTAATTTGTCAGGAGAAAACTTACAACAATATTAAAGATATGCAGCAGCTTTCATGGGAAGATCACGATCTTGATCAACGGGTCGAAGCAGGGACTGAAATTCCATTTTGTGCCGATGCAATCAAGTTGGAACTCGGGACAAAGAGAAATATTGACCTGCCGTTGCCCGATATTATTTTTGAAACAGTGCTTACCATTGATCTAGGCGATATAACATGTGTAATTGAACATGTTGGCGGCGATCATGCAGCAGACTCTTGTATCATTTATGTTCCGGAGGAAAAAACATTATTTCTAGGAGATTGTCTTTATGCCAATCTTTATGCAGAAAAATGGAATTATACGGCTGAACAAGCTTTGCTGCTCGTTAAGAAGATAGAAGCCTATGATGCCGATACATATATACTCTCCCATCATGATCAGCCTTGCACGAAGCAGGAAATGGAGACCGAGCTAAAGCTAATCAAAGATTGTGCTAGGCTTGTTGTTAACCATCAGGGAAATCGCGATTTAATGGAGCAGGAATTGGTCAAGCAGCTAAACCGAAATTTGACCGAAAGTGAACTCGAAACAGTTGGTTTTTTTGTAAACGGGTATGCTAAGTAATTACGAGGACTAATAGCGTCTATATATGGTGCTGATGTCGCTTTGATCAAATTAATACAAGAAACCCAGATAAATGTATAAATAGAAAGGGCATGTTTTGAAAATAGATTAATCAAAACACTGCCCTTATAATATTTAATAGGATTCTGCTTTTATAAAAAAGTTTGATCATTTTTGTGTTCCTTAACTAGCTAACGTACCCGTTAGTTCTATAAGAAAAGCGATTCTTATTAAAGAATCGCGCCCTTTAAATGGAAAATCGTCCAAATCACTATTGCAGTAGTATTTCAAGAAAAGCCTCCTTTAGCGGTATTACTTATCTTTTCTCTGTCGATAATGAAGTAGTTTCTTTTTAGATAACCTTCAATTTTCTTCATCTTTAGATTTCAAGTTTTTTTTGTATCAGGGTGCAATAATATCTTATCTGTAAGGTCCAATAATGATAAAATCAAACAAATAGAGCTATGAAACCTTATATATAAAATATGAAATTGGCCGTGAAAAAAGTCATTAGAATAAAGGGGAAAGATATGAATGGCAGAATTAATGGATTGGAAAAATAGTGCTCGCGGACATAAATTTATTGCTTCTTTTAGCGGAGGAAAGGATAGTGTCTTAGCTCTATATAAAGCAGTGAAGGTTGGAGAAGCGGTTGGACTGATCGTCATGCTGGAGGAAGAAGGGAAACGTTCCAGATCCCATGGATTGCCTCCGGAACTCATTCGTGCCCAAGCTAAATCAATAGGTTTGCCCGTATATACTGCAGCTGCAAGTTGGACAGATTATGAAAAAGTATTTATGCGCCTTTTAGAAAAAGCTAAAAATCAAGGAGCAGAAGTGTTAGTAACTGGAGACTTGGATATGCCTGCTCATGGCTGTTGGCACGAAAAGGTTACGAAGAATGCTGGATTAAAGCTTGGGATGCCTTTATGGGAAATGAACCATCGTGAAGCTGTCGAAGAGTTCATAAATCTAGGATTTGTAACGATCATTGTAACTGTTAATTTATCAATTGGAATGCGTGAGGACGATTTAGGGCGAACGTTAACCCATGAATACGTGAAGGAGCTTGAAGCTCGTGGTATTGACCCCTGCGGAGAAGGTGGAGAATTCCATACCACAGTAATAGATGGGCCCATTTTTAAATATCCTATTCCAGTTCGTAAATGTGAGATTATTAAGGACGGAGAATATGCTTATTTGCCCTTGGAGCTAGATCAGATGGCGGATATGGATACCTTAAAAGTATAAAATAACATAAAAAAAAGACAGTTTTCACCCAGAATTACATGGTCTCGCCTCTGAATTTTCAGGTTATGTCTTGCCAATCAAAAAAGTTCATCCTTCTGCCTCCTAGATTTTGAGTCTAGCTTATCATAATTTTTTTGAACTAACAGGCCCCTTTCGTATTATAAGAAAAAACGAAATCTATCTATGCTTTCGGTTAAACTTTTTTTAAGAACGGTGCAACTTTTTTATAACCGGTACGAATTTATTTCAAATCCACGGCTGAGTATTTTCTAGGGCAAGACAATCCCTTTTGTCCGATGTTACGCCCACTTGCACTTTGTAATGATTAGAAGGAAATTTTCATAGAGAACTCGAAGTCGGTTTATCTAAGTAATTATCCTTCAATAAAAGACCCTTCGTTTTATCAACGAAGGGTCTTAAACATCCATCTAATTATGAGCTTTTTCCAGAGCTAGTTTTATCCCAAAACCTATCAGTATCGCACCCGTTATTCCTTCAAATATCGCTTGTGTTCTAGGCTTTTTCATAAAAGCACTAATCTGGTTCAGTAAATAGATATAAAATACAAACCACACTACGGTTAATACGGTATAAGTTATGCCCATTATAAGAAACGGTAAAAAAGTATTGGTTCCATGATCCACAAACTGTGGCAAGAACGTTAAGAAGAAAACGGCCACTTTAGGATTCAGTAGGTTGGTAAGGAACCCTTGCTTAAAGCAAGACTGGTTTTCATACTTATTTTTGACAATCGTTTCAGTAGTTGCTGCCACTTCCTTATTTCTTAACCCCCATAACGTCTTAATTCCTAGATATACCAAGTAAACGGCACCAACGTATTTGAAAATAGAAAATAATAAAGCGGATTTTACAATGATTGCTGAAAGGCCCAACACTGCAGCTGATGTATGAATAAGAAGTGCGCAACACGTGCCAAACATCGTTTTTAAACCTCCAGTTGTCCCAACAGTAACGGTATTCCTTGTAGTTATTGCTGTATCTGGACCAGGTAGAATAATGAGAAGAATGCACATAAGCACAAACAAATAAAAATTTTCCATTTAGAGACCTCCATTAGAAACATGAAAATTGTGAAAATTGTTACATTTAATTTAACATAAATAAACTTAGTTTGGGGAGATAAATAAGAGCTTGAATGATTTTGAAGTAGGCAGAGGGAAGATAGATAAAAATGCTATGGGTAATTTTCTATAAGGATGGGGGAGGTAGTTTAGTTGACAGGGTCAATGCCCTATGCAGGGACAACGTGGGCAGTTTAATTGAACAAGATAAATAAAACAAGCCAAATCATTTTTGTGACTCGGCTTGTTTTTTATTTTTAAAAAATTTTCATTCAATAACAACGCTGTAAATATTATCTAAAGTTCTATTTCTTTTTAGGGTAATTTTTTCAATACAGCACGTACCGGACTTCCATCTGCTTCAACTAATGGAAGTGGGAGGGCTGCCAATTCATAATCCCCTGGTAACACATCCTGTAATACAAGTCCCTCCAAAATGTGAATTCCATGACCGGCAAGCTCATGATGGGCAGACAGTTCTTTACTATCTAATGGATCTACTGATGGTAAATCAAGACCAATAAGACGAACGCCGAGTTCTGAAAGATATGCAGCTAATTCTGGTTGGACATGAGGAATAGTTTGTGGAAACACACGTCTATCCTTCCAAGCGTCAGTCCGGATTAACAGTCGCGTCACGCCTTGCAGATCCAGATTGGATAATTCATTGACTCCGATGCTTGACTTGTTTGGTAAATGGATTACTCGAGCATTTCCCATATATAAATCGAGATCCAGTTCAATCACTCTTTTTCCATCGTTATCAAAATGAAAAGGTGCATCAATATGAGTACCAGTGTGTACACTCATATTGATTTGACCTACATTGACAGATCCACTCTCTTCTTTACTCCAATTGACTTTGTAGGAGAAAGGGGTATCTCCAGGCCAGACTGCAACGTTTTCATCCAGACGTTGTGAAATATCAATCCATGTTCCCATGCATCTTACCTCCATCTCTACTGACTGTTACTTTCTATGAATAACCTACTTATTTTCTTCTTATAGCTTCGTTCTTAGGCTCCATAGTTCTGGGAAAAAGTGTTGGTCTAGAGCTCTTTTTAAATACGTAACACCTGATGAACCACCAGTTCCTTGTTTATGACCAATAATTCTTTCTACTGTACTCATATGATTAAAACGCCATAATTGCTGTTGATTGCCAATGTCCACTAACTTCTCAGCCAACTCATATAAGTCCCAATATTGCTCGACATCGCGGTAAACTGTCAGCCACGCCTCTTCTACACTTGTGTTTGGCTCATATTTTTGTGACCAATCCCTACTGATAGCTTCTTGATCAATAGGTAATCCACGTGCCACAAGAGCATTAATCGCCGCGTCATAAATACTTGGCTCATGAAGAGCCTGCTGCATTTGCTCGTATAGATCGGTCTGATGTTGATAGACTGATAGCGTATGAACATTTTTGTTTCCTAGTGCAAATTCAATCAAGCGATTCTGATAAGATTGGAATCCAGAAGATTGTCCTAGTTTATCCCTAAACTCCATATACTCAGCCGGTGTCAAAGTTGAAAGGACACTCCATGACTGAATCAATTGCTGCTGAATTCTCGAAACGCGCGACAACATTTTAAACGAGGGTTCCAAATTGTTTTGACGTATACACTGAGTAGCAGCTGTCAACTCATGTAAAATGAGCTTCATCCATAACTCACTCGCTTGATGGATAATGATAAAAAGCATTTCATCATGATGATCGGAACATCTATGTTGACTAGTTAAAATCTTATCAAGGTGGAGATAATCTCCGTATGACATCGATTTTTGAAAATCGGTTTGAATTTCTTTCTCTAGACCTGTTATTGTTTGTTCATTGTTATCCATATTCTTCATTCCGCAATCTCCTCACTTCTCCATATGCAAAACTATTTATTCCGTCATTCTATTCTATCTTCTTTTCCAGGGATTCTTCCATTACATTATGGTTAATATTTCTTCTTTTTGAAACAAAATAAGCAACAGTTAAAAATAGTAACCAAGGTATCCCGAATTGAAGCATAATCTTGAAATCTGTAAACCATGTTGTAATCATTAAGCTGAATAGAAGAACGGCTCCCAGTATCGTTAAATAGGGAAAACCGATCATCCTTACCGGTAACTTGCGTCCGCCGGTTTTCTCCCATTTCACCCTGAAAAACAAATGGGAAATGAAGATCATGAGCCATGTGAACATGGCACCGAACATGGAGATCCCCATCATGAATGCATAGGATGAACCAGGAAGTAACGCATGAACACCTGCAGCAATGAAAATCCCAGTTGTAGAAACAGCAAGTGCTTTTCCCGGAACGCCCCTTTTGTTTAGCTTTCCTAAAAAGCTAGGTGCATGTTTTCCGCGAGCCAATGAAAACATCATACGTGTTGAAGCATAGAGCTGGGCATTCATGGCAGATACTGCAGCCGTTAAAATAATAAAGTTCATGATCCCGGATGCACCAGGAATGTTCAAGATTTCCATTACTTTGACGAATGGACTTTCCTCGATCCCAGCCGTTTTCCACGGAACGATCATCAACATGATGCCGATTGTCAACACATAGAAGGTGGATAAACGGAAGACAGTCGCTTTTAATGCTCTTGGAACAGCTTCATCTGGATCTTTTGCTTCCCCTGATGTAACCGCTATCATTTCAGTTCCAAGAAAGCTGAATAAAGAAATAAATACGGCTATCCACATTCCCTTCATACCAAATGGGAAAAAACCGCCTTCATTTACAAAGTTTTCTGGTCCTATATTTGACTGTTCGGATGAACCCAATAGTACATAGGATCCAAGAAGGATAAAACCAACAATGGCACTTATTTTAATGAAGGAGAACCAATACTCAAATGTAGCGAATGTATTCACGCTAGTAGCATTTACATAAATCAGGGCACCTGCAAACACCAAAATCCATACGATTCCCGGCACGGTCGGAAACCAATAATTCATATACACGCTGACTGCACTTACTTCCACCCCAACAGCCAAAACATTGCCCATCCAATAAGAATAGCGGACAAGATAGCCTGCCATAGGAGTCATGTACTTTTCAGCAATAGCTCCAAAAGATCCGGAAGTAGGATGGGCAACCGTCATTTCGGCTAAACAGCCCATCAATAGTAAGACAATGAACGCCCCGAGTGCATAACTGAGCAATACACTTGGCCCTGCCGCTTGAATGGCAAGCCCGCTTCCAAGGAATAGCCCCGTCCCGATGGCACAGCCCATTGCGATCATGGAAAGCTGTTTTGTTTCCAGCTCACGTTTTAATCCTTTCTCAGGCTCATCTTTAAAGTTCAATTGAGTATTTTTATTCTCCATAGTTCATCCCCTTTTTTTCAAAAGATTTTATCCTAAGATAATGGGCATTGAGTTCCCATCTCTTTATGTGTAGACTGACCGCCCATATTAACCGACTGATTCAACTAACCATTCGAGGGAAGCGGAATTTCGCGTTATGCAACCACTTCACGTTCATTCTTGAATTTTTCATATTGTTTTTCCAACATGATTTTCTTGAGTGTTTGTACCACTTCCCAAACTTCTGCGTAGGAAGTATATAGTGCAACTGGAGCAAGACGAATGATGTTTGGTGCTCGGAAATCCGGAATGACACCGTTTTCTTTCAATGCCTTACAAATCCGTGCAGCTTCTTTATGCTCTAGGCTTACATGACCCCCGCGACGTACGTCTTCTCTAGGAGTTCCAATGAAAAATTCCATGTCTTCCAACTCGTGTTCAATTAAGTCTATTAAATATTGATTAATTTTAAGGGATTTTTCCCTGATATTCTCAATGCCAGCTTCTATAAACATTTCTAAAGACCCAATCAATGGTGCACAACTTAATACATGTGGCGTTCCAATTTGATACGCGCCTGCTGATTCAGCTGGTGTTAATGTATGTTCCATATCGAATTGTTTATCTTTTCTGGACCCGAACCATCCAGCCAATCCAGGCATCGTTCCAAAATGTCTTTGATTTACATATAAGCCGCCAACACCGCCAGGACCGCCATTTAAATGTTTATAATTGCACCAATACGCAAAGTCCACACCCCATTCACTGAATGAATGCGGGATAGAACCAATGGAATGACATCCGTCAAATCCGATTACAATTCCTCTTTTATGAGCTTCATCAGTTAATCGTTTCATATCCAATATTTGACCGCTTCGATACAGGACTGTTGGCAAGATGATCAAAGCGATGTCATCCGTCATTGCTTCGATAATATCATCCTCTTCAAGGAATCTTCCATCGCGACTTTTTACGCGGATGAGATGTGTTAGCGGATCGTATCCATGTGTACGCAGCTGACTTTGAAGAGCATAAATATCAGTCGGAAAGGTTAGTTCGTCCGCTAAAATTTTTGTGCGTGTTCCTTTCGGCTTATAAAAAGTAGTTACAAGTTGATGCAGGTTTACAGTTGTGGAGCCGGTTACAATAACTTCCTCAGGAGAAGCTCCCACTAATTGGGCAATCTTAGCGCCTAATTCCTCTGCCATGAAAAACCATGGGTGATTCCCTTGTGTCCATCCATCAATTCCATGTTCCTTCCAATCTTCCAAAGATTCCAAAAGAGTGCGTTCAGCTCTTTTAGAAAGAAGCCCCAATGAGTTTCCATCCATATAGATGGAATCCGGTTTTAAATAAAACTCTTCTCGAAAACCTTTAAGGGAATCTTTCTCATCCATTTGTTTTGCGTAATCCAACGTGTATTTTGAATTCATAATCATCCTCCTATATTAGTTTAATTCTAGGAGAATCGTACCAAAGAATATGACATGATGTCAATAACTTAATTCAGAAAATTATAAACATTAAATTATTCGAAAAAAATATTTTCCAGCAATTGTTTTTTATTTTTATAGAAATCCTTTATGCTAGAAGATAAGGGGAGGAATAGGAATGGATAATGGTAATGTAGGGGATAAACGACATTTGCGCTCAATTATGACACGTCAAAAGTTATTAGAAGCTGCAAAGGAGATATTTCTTGAAGAAGGTTTTCAAGCTGCGGTTATTTCCCAAATGATCAAGAAGGCAAACGTGGGGTACGGAACTGCCTATGTTCATTTTAAAGGGAAAGAGGATCTTTTAATTGTATTAATGGAGAATGTTATGGAGCAATTTTATGAAATTGCGGAGACTTCTTTCTTTCCAAAATCGAAGGACGAAGCAAAACATATCATAAATAAACAAGCTAATGCTTTTTTGAAAATGGCAGAGGCTGAACGCAATATGATGCAAGTTTTCGAACAGGCCATTGGTATTTCAACTGTCATCTCAGATAAATGGAAGGCGATCCGTATGAAGTTCATTCAGCGAATTTCAAAGGACGTCGCCTATGCACAGCAAAATGGGCTGGCAAGAGCTGAACTAAACCATGAGCTTGTTGCAAGAGGTTGGTTTTTCGCAAATGAAATGTATCTTTGGGAAATTGTCCGAAACGAACATCAGAGTTCTGTCGAAGAGATTGCTAAAACCATCACGTCTGTTTACGTCGAAGGTTTGTATTTGTAATTATATTAATGATGCTATATTTGGCAGTTCAAACAATCTTCCGGTTTAATACAATCGGAAGGTTTAATTTTATTTCAACCACTTATAACCAAAACAAGCTGAATTCACGAGTAAACCGCCTGAACTCACGAGTAAAGCGGCTCAATTCACGAGTAAAATGCCCAAATTCACGAGTAAAGCGGCTCAATTCACGAGTAAACCGCCTAGACTCACGAGTAAGCCGCTGAATTCATGTGTAAAACGCCCCAAACATAGTAAACCTCTCAAATTCAGGAACAAAACACCCTAAGCTAGTGTGGGCTTATAGCAACTACGCCTTAAGTCTTACTAGAAAATATAGCTAAGGCTCATTATACGGACTCGTAAAACTAGATAAGATATAAACATGGAAAGGAGGACGAAAACAATGAAGAAATTTGGTTTATTTATTGTAGGACTGATCGCATTATTTATGTTGTTAGCGAATGTTGGTCCATTAATCAGCCTGGCGATTTGCTTGGCGATCCTATATTTTGGATTCAAACAGTTCATGAAGTCCGAATCCACAGGAGCCAAAATTGCCTGGGGATCAATCTCCCTTATCGTGCTAGTAGTTGCTGTTTCTCATATCCCAGCGATATTAGGACTGGTAGCAGCTTATGTTCTTTACCTTGTCTATAAAAAATGGAATGAAAATGATGAAAATGTATCGAAAGAAACGGACCCATTCTCAAATTTTGAAAGAGAGTGGAAAGAGTTGAATAAGAACTAATAGAAGGGATGGAATTGGAATGGGTAATTTATTTTCAAGAATGAAACAAACGATTTCAGCGGATTTTCACGACTTGTTGGATAAAAAGGAGCAAAAAAATCCAATTGGAATGTTAAATCAGTATTTACGTCAATGCGAGCAGGAGACAGAAAAGGTCGGTAAGCTGCTTGAACGTCAATATCTTTTGAAAGAAGAGTTTACGCGTGAATATAATCAAGCGCAAAATCTGGCTGAAAAACGTAAGCATCAAGCTGAAATTGCTAAGCAGTCAGGAGAAACCGATTTAATGGAATTTGCTTTAAAGGAAAGCCTGCACTATGAAGATCGTGCGCTAAGTTTGAAGGAGGCGCATAAAAGTGCAGAAGTTCAATTAGCTGAACTGGAGCGGAAATATGAAGAAATGAAGCATAAGCTCAAGGATATGCATCTAAAGCGGATGGAACTGATGGGCAGGGAGAATATTGCCCGGGCAAACCACCGGATCAATCGGGTTTTAGACGGGGGCAGTTCCGACGCCAAACCGGTAGCGATGTTTGAAGAAATGGAGCATTATATCGATCGTATCGAACATCAAGTCCATACAGATTATAATCGGCATACAATCGATGCTAGGATTGTCCAGCTTGAAAAGGAGCTGGAACAGAAAGAAGCGTAAAGGTATTTTAAAGCATTGCTGTTATCCCCTGACTTCCTAGAAATGAGGGCGGGGGAAAACAGTCTGTCAGAACGTGATAATTTCATGGTATTCTTAAAAGGCACGGGTTCCTGTGCCTTTTAAGAATATCATGATCATATACAGGGGAGGCGAACCGATGTTGAATAAGATGAAGACGGACTATATGGGATGGATACTTCTCATCGGAGTCGTCCTGCTTTTTTTAGAGATTTCATTTACGGGTGGAGGTCTTCTTTTCTCCCTCGCTTTTTCGATAGGATTGATCTATTTAGGCAGGAAATTCACAAAACGGTCAATCGGGAAAGTCCTATTTTTTATAGGGCTGATTTCCCTTATCATCACTGTCTTGAATATGTACGTCTTTAGATTTTTCCTTATGGCGATCCTCATTTATCTTTTGCTTTTATATTATCAGTCCAAAAAGAACCCAGATTGGATTAATCCCATTTTAACCAATGAGGACTTGGACGAAGAACGGATCCATAAAGAACGATTGCTTAAGACCGATTATCTATTTCAAAATAGGTTGTTCGGTCATCAAAAAACGGCCGAACATGTATATGAATGGAATTCCGTGAATGTTCAGGGCGGGGTCGGTGATACGGTTATCGATTTAAGCAAAACGATTTTACCGAAAGGCGACGCTGTCATTTCCATCAGGAATATCATTGGCAATATCACTGTCCTTGTACCGTATGGCATCGAAATCAAGGTCCATCATTCTGTCATTGCAGGTAGAGCGCGGATCTTTGAAAATAAGCCTGAATCCAAGGTCTTTAATCAAATTTATTCCTACCAAACGGAAGGGTTCAATGAAACGGATCATAAGGTTCATATCATCACTTCAATCTTAGTTGGGGATTTAGAGGTGAAGCGGGTATGAGCATAATGACACGGCAGATATTGACTGCCCTTGGTGTTTCTTTCGTCCTTTCCCTTGCCTTACCGGCGGCGGTTTTCTTTATCTTTCCTTTATCCGACTGGAGCGTATTATGGGAGAAAGTGGTTATGGGGTTACCCTTCGTCATATTCCTGCCAAGTCTGGTCATTACGGTAGGGCTTTTCTATGGTGTCGTTTCGGGTTTGTTTTGGAAGAGGCAGCTGGAAAGGGTCGATGAAGGGCTTTCTTTACTTGAACAGGGCCGCCTACCTTCTCAACAGGAGTCATATCCGGTCCAGGAGATGGCTAAAATGGTGGAACGGATGCATCTAATTCATAAGCAAATCAATGAGCAGACCAAATTATCGCAAAAAATGGCGAATGAAAAGGCCATTGATCAGGAGAAACAGATCCAGGAAATCGTTTCCCAGGAACGAAACCGTTTAGCGCGGGAACTGCATGATTCGGTGAGCCAGCAATTGTTTGCCGCCTCGATGTTCATGTCGGCCATTACCGAGTCACAATCCGATATGGAAAAAGCTGAAATGAAACAATTTAAGTTAGTTGAAGAGATGATCCATCAATCACAGCTTGAGATGAGGGCTTTATTGCTGCACCTGAGACCCGTCGCGTTAAAGGGGAAATCGTTACAGGAAGGAATGAAGGAGCTCCTTGAGGAATTGTCCCAAAAAGTGACGATGGATATAAAGTGGAAGATGGAGTCGACCACTCTGGATAAGGGGGTTGAAGACCATCTGTTTCGGATTTTACAAGAATCGATTTCCAATACACTTAGACATGCAAAAGCGGACTCGCTTGAAGTGCTATTGATCGTTCGTGATGGGCTGATCATTTTACGGATAACAGATGATGGCATCGGTTTTAACGTCGAGGAGTCGAAAACGGGATCATATGGTCTGCAAAACATGCATGAACGGGCTGTGGAATTAGGCGGAACGATGCAACTTGTAAGCGTTCCGAATAAAGGAACGAAACTTGAGGTGAAAATCCCATTATTAAATGCTGGAGGTGAGCATGATGATTAAAGTATTGTTTGTCGATGACCATGAAATGGTAAGGATCGGGGTATCGGCCTATTTATCCGCGCAGGCAGATATCGAAGTGATTGGTGAAGCGGATAATGGTTTGAAAGCTGTCGAACTGGCAATGGAGTTACGTCCAGATATCATTTTGATGGATTTAGTCATGCCGGAAATGGATGGCATAGAAGCTACTAAAAGAATTATTGAAAAATGGCCTGAAGCAAAAATCATCATTGTGACAAGCTTCCTGGATGATGAAAAAGTGTACCCGGCATTGGAAGCCGGAGCGACGAGCTATATGTTGAAAACATCAAAGGCAAGCGAGATTGCGAGAGCCGTCCGTTCCACTTTCCAGGGTCAAAGCGTACTTGAACCTGAAGTGAAGGGAAAAATGATGGAAAAGTTGCGTCGCCCAAAGATTACCCAGCTTCATGATCAATTGACAAACCGTGAAATGGAAATTTTACTATTGATGACCCAGGGGAAATCGAATCAGGAAATTGCTGATGAACTATACATAGCCCTGAAAACAGCCAAAGTACATGTCAGCAATATACTAAGTAAGCTTGCTGTGCAGGACCGCACGCAAGCAGTGATTTACGCATTTAAGCATTCGCTCGTTCAAGAAGAAGAGTAAGGAGCGTCTATTTACCAAAAGATGAAAGTTTGTTATATTTAGGGAATTATCCCATCCTGTAAAAGTTCTTTCAAGGTTGCTGATTGCAGCCTTTTTTTTACGGAAAACGGGAAAGTAGGCAGAAAGCAGGTGAAATGATGTTAAGAGTTATCTTAGAATTATTTCGTATAATCACTATTATTTTTGTTATTGGAATGATAATGGGGTTCATCATTAATTCAATCTATGCGATTTTTGGAATAACCGTAGAGAATACCAGGGGCGGATGGATTGTTGGTATGGCAATTTTTCCATTACTCTATATACTCTATAAAAACCGGCTTCAATTTTCAGGGTTCTATAAAAATGACGGACAAGTAAAACTCTCAAACAGGACAACGGCAATCCTGCTTTGTTTCTCTGTGCTAATGTTAACGGTTGCCCCTTTATTTCGCTAACGGAAACTTCATTTGAATACAAAAAGAGCATGTTTTGATCAAAACATGCTCTTTTTTATACGATTTTTTGGATTATACAGCTTCCTCTGCAGTATCGAGCCTTTTGCCATATATCCGATAAAGAACCAAGGCAAATACCATTCCGATAAAGGAGATGGAGGAGATGAACAGGTAAAGGGTCTGGCCGCCGAAAGTCCCATATATGGCTCCGCCTATATAAGAAGCAATGATTCCCGAAACCCCGAAGAATAGCAGCGCCAGTACGGTCTGGCCTGTGGCACGCCACTCCACCGGAACAATCCGATACAGGTACTGAATAGCAGCAGAGTAGAAGATAGGGAAAGTCAATAGCTGCATGACTTGCAAATAAGCTAATAGATGTGGATCGGTAATCCAGGCAGAGACGAAGTAACGAATAAAGAAAAACCCAGCTGCGAACGAAATGATGATGATTTCCTTACCCTTGCGCAGCCACCAGAAGCTTAAGGCGAAAACAACAATTTCACTTCCTGCTGCTAAGAACCAGGTCAAGCCTACAAGCTTGGCACTTCCTCCAAGTTCCCGGATATACACTCCGAGGAAAGTGTCATTCATCCTCGCTGGAACAGCACAGATAAAGACCAATAACAGGAAAAGAAGAGTCTCTTTATTACTGAAAAAATGCTTAAGGCTGCTTAAGGTGACAGGTTTCCCCGATACGGGTGCATCAGGCATCATCCAGCTGACAATGAAACTGATCAAACCAATGCCGGCAAAAAGGAAGGCCAGGCTGTTTGCTCCGAAATATGACATAACATAGCCAGTGATCAGAGATATGACCGCATAACCCAATGCACCATATGTTCGGATGGACCCGTAACTGATCCCAGATTTCTCCGCAATCGTAAAGTTTAGGCTTTCCGTCAGGGGATCAATCGGCATCAGGAAGAAATATAGCAGCATGGCGAACAGAATGAGTTGAAGATAGCTGCTTGAGTCATATAGAAAATAACCGATTACGCTCGAGAAAAAAATGAGTAACAACAGGACTTTGCGTATAGTCCTGGTTTTGTCGCTGATCATTCCCCATAAAGGCTGGGTAATGAGGGTGACAAATCCTCCTGTACCAATTATGAATCCAATTTGGGCTGGACGCAAACCTTGATCAGCCAGATAGACTGGGAGAAACGGAATGAAAATGGCAAGAAGTCCAAAATATAAAAAGTTAAAACTTTTTAATAATCGTAGTGCTTTCATAAAAAGTATGATACCTCACGTGTTCTATAGAATGGTTTAATTTCAACCTTGTTATTGTAACATTGATGACAGATTTTGAAAAAATAGATTTTTATTTAGGTAGAGTTATTCACAAGACTATGGGTAATTGAAGGCAAATAGTCACTTTCCTCTCCTCCAAAAAATGGTGGGGAATGATATAATTAACACTTATTGTAAAGGAGAGGGGAATAATGGATCAAGACACAAAGGTGATTCAAGAGTTGCAGGAATTGAAGCAAAAAGTCGGTCATCTTGAGAACTTATTAACGGAGCAAGCGAATAAAAAGGAAAAAACAGGACCTATTCGAACCTTCATTGAAGCATTAGTATCTTTGTTATTTGGCTTAATTGTTGTAGGACCAGTTGTGGTAATTGTAGTTGGGGTTTTGATGGTTGTTGCATCATGGTTAGGGATGGAGTTTTAAGAGTTATGGAGAGTCTTGAAACATGCAAAAGGGGGAAGTTTGATTGGTAGATTTAAATATCTTTTTAGCATTTAGCGCAGGAATACTTTCTTTTATATCCCCATGTTGTTTGCCTTTATATCCTGCTTTTTTATCTTATATTACAGGTTTTTCGGTTAGTGAGTTAAAAGAAGAAAGTAACAAATTAAATCGTAAGGCACTGTTTCATACCTTTTTCTTTTTGGTCGGATTTTCCATCATTTTTGTGGTGCTAGGGCTTTCGACATCGTTTTTTTATGAACTATTTTATGAATATATTGATTTTATTAGACAAGCGGGAGCCATTTTAATCGTTATGTTTGGACTAATCATTGTCGGAGTTTTTCAGCCGAAATTTTTAATGATGGATAGGAAAATAACTTTTAAAAGCCGTCCATCTGGCTATTTAGGTTCTGTTTTGATCGGAATAGGATATGCAGCTGGATGGACTCCTTGTGTGGGTCCGATATTAGGTGCCGTAATGGCCATTGGGTTATATACGGGACAAGGTTTATTATATATGATTGCTTATATCCTTGGATTTTCTATACCTTTCTTTATCATGTCATTTTTTATCGGGAAATCAGGCTGGATAAGAAAGTATAATCATAGTATCACTAAAATTGGCGGGTATTTCACGATTGTTATGGGTGTTTTCTTGTTTTTTGATTGGATGACTAACATGACTTCTTTCCTAACAAATTATGTATTTGGAGGCTTTACTGGTTTCTGAGTATCATACTTACTAAATGAGCTAATGATTTGCTAATTTTAATAAAGAAAAGAGGGTGCCCCTAACTATTCGGCGGTATATCCTCTTTTCGGAAGAATTAGGATAAAGTTATGAACAAATCATTTAAATATATAATGCAAAAAAAGGACTGTTACTGCAAGTTTGTATCTTTTCTCGATTGAAAGAGAATCATTTTCTTTCATGAATTTTTCGATATCTTCACACTTAAGATTAGAGAATAAGGAGATCGTTTCTACTGGTATACCAAATTCATTGTTCAGTGCTTGAGTTATAGCGGAGACCCTTTCATTTATACGATCCTTTGGGCAACAAAATTTATAAAGGTTTCCGTGATCACGAATCATACTTTATTCTAAATAGTATTTTACTGATTTTATATAGCTAGCTCACCACAATTCACTAAGTTTTGTTACTATTAATATATTATTCTGAAAAAATTATTGACAAATTCACATCGAATCCGTATAGTATTGGATATTATTAAAAATATTCAGATATAATTTTCGAAACGCAAAGATCAGGAGTAGTAAAAGCTCATTATTCGGTAAAGAGAGCTGCGGGGTGGTGTAACGCAGTCCAATAATACTTTGAACTTGCCTGGGAGTGGTAAAGCAAAAGATTAGATCAAACCTATTCTCTTTGTTTTAACGATTAACCTTCGTTACAAGGTTTTTAAAGCAGGGTTCAAAAGAACCAATAAGAGTGGTACCGCGGTAAGCTTAAGGCATATCGTCTCTTTCTTCATTTGATTATGAAGGAAGAGACGATATGCCTTTTTTGATTTTTTGGGAGGTAATGATATGGAAACGGACAAACGGAATTTACAGAGGACAATGACTTCACGGCATATTACGATGATGGCATTAGGCGGTGCCATCGGGGCAGGTTTATTTAAAGGAAGCAGTTCAGCCATTGATATGGCAGGACCATCCGTAATCATTGCGTACTTGATAGGAGGCATCATCCTATTATTCATTATGCAAGGTTTAGCTGAAATGGCGGTCCGCAATAGTGGTGCACGAACATTCAGGGACTTAGTTCAGTCGATCCTAGGAAAGTATCCTGCCTATTTCCTGGATTGGATCTATTGGAAAATGTGGGTATTGAACATAACGGCCGAATCGGTGGTTGCAGCGATTTTCATACAATATTGGCTGCCAGGATACCCAATCTGGATACTGGCATTAGCTGTTTCGGTGTTAGTTACTGCAGTTAACCTGCTGTCGGTAAAGGTTTTTGCTGAAACGGAGTACTGGCTTGCTTTAATTAAAATTACCGTCATCATTGTGTTCATCATGGCTGGATTATTGTTATTGCTCGTGACTTTTGGTGATCATACAGCCGTCGGTTTCTCTAACTTGACTGAGCATGGGGGTTTCTTTCCAAATGGATCAACAGGTTTAATCACGGCGATGCTGGTGGTAATCTATTCATATGGCGGAACGGAAATTATCGGGGTCACATTGGCTGAAACGAAAAATCCTGAAAAAGTGGTTCCAAAAGCCGTTCGCAGTACATTGGTAAGGATCATTTCTTTCTATATCATTCCATTTTTCATCATCGTTAGCTTAATTCCTTGGAATGAAGTAAACGGTGTGCCGGAAAGTCCGTTTGTGATGGTCTTTCAAATGATCGGGATTCCAGGTGCAGACCATATTATGAACGCTGTCGTTCTACTGGCGATCATTTCATCGATGAACTCTGGATTGTATGGTTCATCCCGCGTTCTGTATACACAAGCCGTGGACGGTCGCATTCCGAAAATCTTTTCACGTTTATCCAAGAAAAAAGTTCCTGTTTTCGCAATATTAATGTGTACGTCCGCTTTATACGGCGGAGTACTGATTTCCTTATTTGCTGGAAGCAAGACCTTCGATTTCCTAATGGGATCGCTGGGATATACCGTATTATTCATCTGGTTGATCATTGCATTCGCCCATTTGAAATCACGTAAACAACAGACCGGAAAAACAAGTGCCTATTCGGTTAAATGGTTCCCGTATACAACATGGGCTGCGATCATCGCTTTAATAACGATCCTGATCGGAGTCATTTTCACGACATCCATAATCGTAACGATCATTACACTTTGCATCTACATTTTCATTACCTTAACCTATGTATGGAAAAAACGATTTAATAGAATCTAGAAGGAAGAGGGATAACCCTCTTTCTCTCATAGGTATAGTTCCAGTTTCATATGGTCAAGAAAAGTATTATCGAACGAATGAGAGAGTGGGA
This sequence comes from Peribacillus sp. NPDC096540, assembly GCF_050278525.1. NCBI lineage: Bacteria > Bacillati > Bacillota > Bacilli > Caryophanales > Bacillaceae > Peribacillus > Peribacillus sp. NPDC096540. The sequence continues at coordinate 71,667 of NZ_JBNNTG010000028.1, forward strand.
TTAAGCAATTTTAAGCCGTGGTATATATTCATATACCATGGTTCAGACTGTAGGCAAACTCGATGAAAATCGAGTTTGCCTACAGTTTTTTTATGGCTTGTACAATTTGAACGTTGATTGGAACGTAGGGCACTCGCTTTCCGCGGGCGGTCCGGGAGCCTCCTCGGCTTGCGCCTGCGGGGTCTCCCCTAGACGTGCTTTTCCCGCAGGAGTCTCGCACCTTCCGCTCCAATCAACTTTGTTATAAAATTTAGATAGAACATCTTTTGTCTACAAACTGAGCCGTGGTATATATTCACATACCATGGCTTTTTTTATCTTGAGAAGGTCTATTATTAGAAGGAGTAAAAGATATCCATTTAATAGTTCCTGGGAATCATTAAATCTAGCATGTTATGAGTCCAATTGAGTGCTATATGTTGTATAATAATCTTTGGGAAATAACCAATATATTGAAAGCTGGAGCGGGCATGAAAAACAATTCTATTTTCTCTATTCACCCATTATGTTATTTATTACTTTTGGTACTTACTAGTTCTATTTACTCGATCATCAATCAATCAACAGGTCATGCTGTCGAAGTTACGACTCTAATAGATGGGGAGATTCCCTTCATTAAAGAATTTGTCGTTCCTTATTTACTTTGGCAACCGTATATATATGGATTGATGATTTATTACTGTTTTGTTGACCTCAAGCAATATTTTGTTGCATTAGGTAGTTTGATTAGCGGAAAACTTCTCTGTTTTATTGTATATTGTTTTTGGCAAACGACCGTACCACGTCCAGAAGTGGTGGGGAACGATATCTTTGCCAATTTAGTTCGATTTGTTTATAGTCATGATCAACCTGTTAACTGTTTACCAAGTATTCATGTACTGACAACAGTTATTATGATGATCGTTGTGTATAAACGGAAAGACCAGCATAAATGGGAGTATGCTAGTGTCACTTCATTTGGAATACTGATTATCTTATCCACGCTATTTACGAAACAGCATGCTGTTTTAGATGTACTAGCAGGAATACTCCTTGCATGTGGGGTGTATGTTTCGATACAGTATATGTTCCAAGCGCTATCAGCCTATCAAAATAATCATTATGCAGGGAGACAAATAAAAAAAGAAATAAAAAATACGGATTTATAGGTCTTTTGAGAAAATACCTTGATCCGTTTACAAGAAAAATGCCACTGTAAGATATCAGCTCTTAGGAGAGTATATCTTACAGTGGCATTTTATATAGGCTTCTTAAGTAAAATCATTTTACAGCTAATGAAAAAAGCATCAATCTTCACTGTAATAGGAAGATTGATGCTTTGGCTTTTACATTTCAGCTTCTACTTTTAACGATTCTTCGCTGAATTTTTCCTTATCCAGGTCACCCGTTATTTTACTTGTCAGTATACCTGAAGTCATGCTTCCGCTGACATTCACAGCAGTTCTTCCCATATCGATCAATGGCTCAACGGAAATCAAAAGTCCCGCCAAGGCAATCGGCAAGTTCATCGCTGACAATACTAGAATAGCAGCAAAGGTTGCTCCTCCACCTACGCCTGCAACCCCGAAAGAGCTGATAGCTACAATGGCAATTAACATGGCTATAAAGGATGGCGTAAGTGGGTCGATTCCCACTGTCGGAGCGATCATGACCGCTAACATGGCCGGATAGATGCCGGCACAGCCGTTTTGACCAATCGACAAACCGAACGATCCAGCAAAGTTGGCAATTCCTTCAGACACCCCTAATTGTTTCTGTGTTTGGATGTTCAATGGCAGAGCTCCTGCACTTGTTCTTGAAGTAAAGGCAAACGATAATACTGGGAAAGCTTTTCTCAAATATACCACTGGACTCAGTCCGGCAAGCATCAGCAATAATAAATGAATAATGAACATGACAATTAGGGCGGCATAAGAGGCTCCTACAAATTTCCCTAATTTCAGGATAGCCTCCAGATCACTTGTCGCTACCGTCTTAGTCATGATCGCTAAGATTCCGTAAGGTGTTAAACGTAGAATTAACGTTACCACGCGCATGATGATGCTGTGCAATGTATCTACTATTTTAGCAAAAAATTCAGCATGTTCAGGCTGCTTTCTTTTGACCCCTAAATAGGCAATCCCAAGAAATGCAGCAAAAATCACAACAGAAATAGTTGAAGTCGGACGGGCTCCCGTTAAATCCAGAAACGGATTTGACGGAATCAATTCAAGGATTTGTTGCGGCATCGTTTTATCTTGAATGGTACCGTATGTTTCCGTTATTTGATCCCCACGGCTTAACTCTGCATCTCCTTGCTCAATTTGAACGGCTTCTAAATTGAACACAGTTGCTGATGTAATCCCCACGGCTGCTGCAATCGCAGTCGTTCCAAGCAGGATTCCGATAATCAAGACACTGATTTTTCCAATATTGCTAGTTAGTTTCAATCTTGTAAATGCGGACAAGATAGAGATGAAAACAAGCGGCATAACAATCATTTGCAGAAACTTAACATAGCCTGAACCTACAATGTTAAACCAATCGACTGATTTAATAATCGCTTCTGACTGAGGTTCATAAAAATACTGCAAAAGAAGACCGAATACAACCCCTAATCCAAGTCCAGTAAAGACCCTTTTTGTAAAAGAAACATGTTTCTTATTCATATAAAATAAAACGCCTAAAAGAACGAGCATAATGGCAAGATTTAAAAATACATAACCAATCATATATTTCCCTCCCTAATTCCGATTAACCAAATAAGATTAATTGATATCTGAAATTATAATACCTCATCTTTTATTAATTTACCAGAAGAAAATTATTTATTTTTGACTTGGAGAATGAATTATGTATTTATCCATATTCACGCCCTGAATAAGAGGTCACAAAAAAGAGAGGTATACATAACCTTTCTCCACTCTCGGATTAAGGGTTAAGTATGCCTCTCATAGATAAAATTATTACTTCTTCAAATCAATCACGATATCATCCAATACCAACTCTTTGGGAGCACTACTTGGTTTTGATGGGAAGGATGACACCTTTTCTTCACCATCTTCTGTTATGGTTACTTCCCCATGGTTCTCTGAAATGAAATTACGTAACGACAAATGAGGAGTTGCAATCAGTTTCGTAGCGTTCTGATCAATTTTTTGGAAGGTTTTACTCCAGCTCATATTATAAGAACCGAAACCCATTCCTCCGTTGCCTTCACCAGCATACACATTTCCTAAGTCATCTTTAATGGTCAATTCAACATAAACCTCATCCCACTTGTTTTTAACCAAGTCGGAAACTTCTTGATTGTAATGAACGACAAATGACATCGGTGATATCGCGATTTTTTCAACGGAGACCTTAACTCCATATTGATCTACACTTTTATTGATAACCTTCTCGTTACTTTCGGTTGCCTGTAAAGAGAAGGCAAAGTTCCAATTTCCTTTTATCTCTTTATTCATGTCGGTAATACTAATGCTGTTTATATCCCAGTCTATATTTACCTTATCTTCTTTAAGATCTTCTAAGTTACTAGCCGTTAATAAGCCTACATATTTTTTATCAGCTACTTTTGTAATTCCATCCGACCCTGCTTGGGCTTTCATTTCTTTTATATTCGGGCCGGGAATATAGAGTGATCCGTCACCTAAATCTTCTTCGCTTTCAATAGTATAAGTGATGGTTACTGTTTTTCCATCATAAATGGCGTCATTTATCGTGAAAGTAAGGCCATTGCTTTCTTCGGTAAGGCCAATTTCGGTGGAGTAGGCCTTATAATCTCCATAAAGACCCTTTCCACTATTCTTTGTATCTATTTCATCATAGAGACCAGTTTTCCCATTACTTAAGAAGCTAAAAATATCTCCTATCAAAGGAATGCCTTTAGCAGATGCTGTGAACGAGAATCCAATCGTAGCGGTGGATAATCCGAATATAATCGAAGCGGCAACCACTTTCTTTTGCCAAGCCTTCATTTTCTTCTTCTTGCTTATTGATTTTTTGAGAGTTCTTTTAACTTTAGCTTTTTCTAGCTCTGTGACTTCCATTTCCTCAAATTCTGTTTCATCTATGTCTATATCATTTAACAGTTCATAAATATCCTTCATACTATGCTGCCTCCTACTTTAAGATTCGTAGCTTTTTGACTCAGCTTCTTTTTCCCTCTATAAATTCGATTGTCTATCGAGGCTTTGGTCAACCCGAGTTTTATTGATATATCCTCACTTTTCAAACCTAGAAAGTACTTCATGATAAAAATATCCCGATCTACAGGCTCTAAAAGATCGATTAACTGAAGTAGTTCTTTTCTGTCTTCCAAAATAATCAGTTCGTCTTCTGCAGATTTTTCTGAATCTACTTCGGTATAACTTGATGTATGCTCCATTTTCTTCGTAGCTTTTCTGTAGTAATCAATCGATTTAAACTTAGCAATCGCACAAATCCATTTTCTGAAATCCGTTTTATCTCCATGGAATTTTTTCGAATGATTCCAGATTGAAAGGAAAATATCATTGATACATTCTTCAATAATTCCGTCGTTCTTGAGGGGGGAGAGAATTTTATATGTGACCCCCTTGATCAATGGCAAATAGGTATCAATTATAAATTCTAATGCTTCTTCTTCTTGTCGCTGCAGGCGTTGTATAAAATTTTCATCAGTAGACTTCATGTAATGATTCCCCTTATTTTTTTGTAAAAGCTTTTACACCTTATACAACGTATGGAAAAAGATTTGTTCTCAAATATATTGGGAGTCTTATAGAAAGTAATGGGTAGGAAAGGTCTATGTTTGGAATGATATGGTATTGAGAGTATCAAATTTATTGAGAATGTGACAGTGCAGAACGTTACTTTGCTTTTTAGTACCAACATCAGAAATGGATTTCGTACATACAAGTCTATCGCTAATGAAAAAACTGCAAAATGATTAAAATTCAGCAGTTTTTTCGTGTTATTATTGCATCACTATTGTAAAAACGCATCAAAAAATATATAAGAAAGTGTTTTAATAGTGTTTTATCAATAGAGAAAAGTTGGCACGGATTTTGCATTATGTATAATTTAGAAAACGAATAAAGAGGAGGGTGAAAATGAATAAAGGTAAGATAGTTGGATTTATTCATAGTGGTATCACTGTAAAAAACTTAGAAAATGCTCTTGATTTTTATGTGGACACATTAGGCTTTGAACTTTTATCAACTCAAGTTGCGAATAGTGACTATATATTTGATATTGTTGAAATTCCTGGATTAAAAGAGATTAAGATCGCTTTCGTTCAAATTCCCGGAGGCCAAGTCATTGAAATTTTAGAATATGTGGGCATTGATACTTATTCAGGCAGTGCACGACCGTGTGATTATGGAACAGGGCATATTTGTTTACGTGTTGAAAATTTGGAAGAGATGTTTGAAGAATTGAAGGCGATAGGGATTAAATTCAAGTCTAAAAAGGTGGCTACGATTACAGCCGGTGCAAATAAAGGCTCAAAGGCTGTTTATATGTTTGATCCAGATGGCTATATCATTGAGTTAATGGAAAAACGCAACTGAGATGTTAGGTCTTAATTGTAAGCGAATACATAGGGGAGGAAAAAGCAATGAAAGGGTTGAACAATAAAAAGGCCATTGTAACGGGAGCAGCACAAGGTTTAGGTTTAGCGATAGCTGAAGGGCTATGTGAATATGGAGTAAAAGTATGTATCTTGGATATTTCACCGAATTTGAATCAAGTGGTAGAAGATTTGAGGCAGAAAGGCTATCAAGTAGAAGGATTACATGTGGATTTATCTCAGCAAAATCAAATTCTTGATGTTTTTAATCAAGCTATTGAAAGGTTAGATGAAGAATTAGATATTTTAGTCAATAATGCCGGCATTCATAAACCAATGCCAGCAGCCGACTTATTAGTGGAAGATTTTCAGCGGGTGATGGATGTCAACGTAACGGCTGTCTTCCAACTATGCAAACTTTCAGGTCAGATTATGAAAAAGAAAGGAAAAGGGAAAATCATCAATATAGCATCCGTATTAGCAACACAAGGAGGTTTTAATGCATCTGCTTATTCCACTAGTAAAGGAGCGGTCGCACAAATGACTAAATCCTTATCAAATGAGTGGGCAAAAGAGGGGATTAATGTGAATGCCATTGCACCGGGCTATTACAATACAGAATTAAATAAGTTCATTCTGGAGGATGAAGAAAGACTTGCATCATTAGTAAGTCGTATTCCTGCAGGTCGATTTGGCAACCCAGAAGAACTTGCAGGAATCGTACAATTTCTTGCTTCAAGTAAATCAGATTATATTAACGGTGTTATCATTCCGGTTGATGGCGGATTTTTAGGTAGATAAAGGAGGTAATTGTGATGAATTTGAAGGTGAAATCAATCTTTCTATCGTTGGTTGCTATTATGTTGATTCTTTCAGGATGTAACGCCCAGGCAGTAGATGGGACAGTCGGTTCTGAAGGCGAAAAAGTAGTGATCAGAATGGCGAATTTAGTAGCAGCCGACAATTTTTTGAATATTGGCTATGAAAAATTTAAAGAGGTTGCTGAAGCAGAAAGTAATGGGCAAATTGAAGTTCAAATTTATAACAGTGGCACCTTAACGACTTCAGAAGATATTGAGTATGAAATGCTTCAAACTGGTGTATTGGATATTGTAACAAATGCAGCGTTCGTAGTAGCGAGCAATGCTCAAATACCTGCCTATAATATTTTTGATGTACCATTCTTATTTTCTAATGAAGATGAAATGTATACGTTAGTAGATGGTAAGTATGGGGATATTTTAAAAAGCAGTCTAGAAGAGAATTCAAATGCTTATTATCTGGGTGCATTTAGTATCGGTTCATTTGCCATTGCAAATGACAACCATAAGGTACGTAAACCTTCAGATTTAAAGGGATTAAAAATCAGAAGTACAACAACGCCACTTCAATCAGGAACGATAGCAGCAATGGGAGCGAACCCTACACCCATTTCATATGGTGAAATCTTCACTTCTTTGCAGCAAGGAACGATTGATGGTGTGCAGACTACCACACCTTTAATTTACGGTGATAAGTTTTATGAAGTGGCGAATCATTTGACCCTAACAAGACATTTCCCATTGCCACATATCATGATGATGAATAAGGAGTTTTACGATGGCTTAACTGATGAAATGAAGGCGGTTGTCAATAAAGCGGCAGAAGAGCAAATTAAATATGCGAGAGAACTGGCTGTGGAAGCTGAAAAGAATGCGATCATCGGGATGCAAGAAGATGGTGTTGAAGTCGTGGAGTTGACGCCAAAAGAGCTGGAAGCATTCAAAGAAGCTGTTCAGCCAGCTATCGATAATAATATTGATAAAGTCGGTATTGAAAACTATGAAATGGCTCGAAATATTTTGGGGAAAAATTAGTTATCAACTAATAGTAGAACTCAATAATAGAAATTTGAGGTGAGATTATGAATGAAGAGAAAGTGGATTATTCGTTAGAGGGATTATTTTGTGTGTTATTACTGGTCATTATGACGGTACTGATGTTTACAGAAGTTGTGGCAAGATACATTTTTGGTTCTTCATTTATCTGGATAGAAGAATTAACGAGATATTTATTTATTTGGCTTACATTTATTAGTGCAGCCTATGTAACGGCTACCCAATCTCATATTAAGGTTGAGGTGGCATTAACCATATTTCCTAAAAAGGCACAACCAACGATTAAAAAAATCGGACTGCTTATTTGGTTAATATTCTCGATTGTGATTACCTATGTAGGGTTTAACTATTCCTTTACAATGTTGGATGTTGGCGGAAATTCACCTTCATTGGGATTGGCGAAAGGGATTGTCTATTTAGGTATTCCAATAGGATATTTGCTCATGAGCCTAAGGTTAATCATTCAGTTATTTAAAGAGATTACTAATCCAGAGGTTCAAGATATTGAACAGTAGAAAGGGGTGGGCTCGATGGGTACAGTAACATTAATGCTATTTGGCATATTGGTGATTCTCGTTTTATTTAATGTGCCAATTGCAATCGCATTAGCGGCTGCAAGTCTTTTGGTCGTATTAATTGAAGGGTCTGTTCCATTATCATTATTTATTCAGACTTCGTTTAGTTCCATGGATTCATTTCCGTTAATCGCCATCCCATTTTTCATTCTAGCAGGTGATATTATGAGCAGGGGAGGCATGGCAAGAAGGTTAGTAGATTTCATTCAAAGTATTGTTGGATCATTAACGGGGAGCTTAGGCATTATTACAATAATCGCTAGTTTTATATTTGCCGCTATTTCTGGATCTGGAGCGGCTACTGTAGCAAGTATCGGTGCCATTCTTATACCTTATATGTTAAAAAGCGGATACGCACCTGGGTATGCAGCTTCTATTTCTGCAAGTGCAGGCGCATTGGGGCCGATTGTTCCACCTAGTATTGTCTTCATTCTCTATGCAGTCATGTCGAATACTTCAATAAGCGATCTATTTATTTCGGGTATTGTTCCTGGTATTTTAGTTGCGATTGCATTATTAATAGTTAACTATTTTATTTGTAAAAAAGAAGGTTTCGGTTCTTTAAAAGTTGCTTTAGTGGCAAAAGAAAAGGTAGGATTTTGGAAAGCACTAAATGAAGCGAAGTGGGCCCTGCTAGCACCCATTTTAATATTGGGTGGCATTTACGGAGGGATAGTAACGCCTACTGAAGCAGCGGTTGTTGCCGTTGTCTATAGTTTGATTATCTGTATTTTCTTCTATAAAGAAATAAAATTCAATGATTTTATTGGGATATTTTTAAAATCAGCTCATACATCGGGTTCCGTTTTAATCTTTGTAAGTGCTGCATCATTTTTTGGCCAAATATTATCGATTGAGAGAATACCGCAATTTTTAGCTGATACATTAGCAAGTTGGACGACGAGTCCATTAATCATTTTACTATTAATTAATATTTTCTTACTTATTGTTGGTATGTTTATGGAAACAGTAGCAGCTGTATTAATTTTTGTGCCATTATTGCTTCCAATTGTCATTCCTTTAGGTATTGATCCGATTCATTTTGGTATGATTGTATGTTTGAATTTAAGTTTAGGATTAATTACACCACCATTAGGAATTAATTTGTTCATAGGAAGTAATATCGCTAAAGTTCCATTTGAAAGAACGTTTAAATATGTAGCACCCATTTTTGGGGCCTTACTCATTGTCTTGCTGATCATTACTTACGTGCCTTCCATTACGTTATTTCTTCCGAATTTATTAGGAGGTTAAAAAAACGAGAATCGTCTTAATGACGATTCTCGTTTTTTTAGGTGCTCAATGAAGAGGGATGCAAACTATTCGGTTTTATCAATCTTATATTTTTGCATTTTTCTTACTAGCGTTGATTGGTCAACTTTCAATGCGGTTGCCGCTTTTCGAATGCTTGGGAAACGATTGATGGCGTTTCTAATGATCTCTGTTTCATAGGCTTCTAAGCGATTCTTTAATGGCTCCTGATCTTGACTGTCCGAAGTCGACTCAAAAGGTGCAGGATCTACATTGAATTGTAAACCATCATTAAACTGTAATTCTTTTTGTAAATCATCAATAGTTATTTCGGGATTCATACTCATTAAGGCAATTCTCTCGATTAAATTTTGTAATTCACGTACATTTCCTGGCCAGTCATAATTTATGAAGGCATTTAAAGTATCGTTGGAGAATTTGCGGTTAATGCCATACTTATGGTTAATGGTATGTAAGAAATGATAAATTAGTGGAATAATGTCTGCTTTTCTTTCTTTCAAAGAAGGTATTTTAATAGGGATGACATTTAACCGATAATATAAATCTTCTCTAAATTGACCATTAGTTATCATTTTGGATAGATCACGATGTGTTGCCGCAATAATTCGAATATCAACAGGGATTGGTTTTGTTCCCCCTACACGTGTGATTTCATGTTCTTGTAAAACTCGTAATAATTTCACCTGTAATAGGAGTGGCATTTCACCGATCTCATCCAAAAAGATAGTTCCGTGATTACCTGCTTCAAATAACCCCGCTTTTCCTTTTTGGTTGGCACCTGTGAAAGAACCAGATTCATAGCCGAACAATTCCGATTCTAATAATGCTTCTGGTAGCGCCCCACAATTAATTTTGATTAGAGGATAATCTTTTCTAAAACTATGGCGATGGATTAATTCAACGACCTTCTCCTTACCTACCCCTGAGGCACCTTGAATAAGAACTCCGGAATCTATATGAGCGACTCTTAATGCTCGATCTAATACATCTTTCATGATATCTGAATGAGCAATAATGGAAAGTTTCGGATCATTTTGTTCTTTTAATAACTCTAATTCTTCGTGAATTTGCTGGTTTTGTTGTTCTAATTGCTGGATTTCAGATTCAAGCGCATTTAGATGGGTTAAGTCTCTTACATTGTTGACGACTTTCTCAATTTCACCTTTATGATTTCGAATCGGCGCCGCCGACACCAGAACGGTGGCTCCTGTACTGATTTTCTGGATAATGGTGGCCTCTTTATCATCTCTTAAAGCTTTTAAAGAAGCAGAAACATCGATGATTCCTTCATCTTCAAGTTCTTTTAAACTTCTACCAATACAATCTTTTGCGGATAAACCTGTAATTTGTTCATAAGAGGGATTTTGATGAATGATGATTCCGTCTTTATCGCTTATAACTATCCCATCAAAAGAGGAATTAATAACCTCATTTAATTCATTTCTTAAATCCTGTAAAGATTCTTTTTCTTTTTTTAATCTCACCAACTCATTCATGGGATTAATTAAAACAATAAGTTGTTTGTTGTTTATAAAAGTAGTAATTTCAGCTGGGTAATGAATCAAGCTGAAGGATTCAGCACCTTTCAAAGTTGACTCGATAATCGTATCGAAATAGTAGTTGTATTTTTTGGCTATTGAATTTGAAAATAATATTTCGCCTTGTTTATTTAATATAAGGACACCGATGATGTTGATTTTAGACAGAATGTTCTCCATAAACCTACCTCCTTGCATCGTTAGCAACTAAAACGATGACATATTGCATCGATTTAATCGATTATACATCATTTTATAATAGAAAAATAGAAATAATATGAAAAAGAAAGCGTTTTAAAGTTGGCACGTAACTTGCATTAATAATAGTGAGAGTACTTTCTTAAAAATCTAGGAGGTAAGTATATGTCTAAATTAATAGAGAAAACTTCTTTTTCACCAGTTAAGTTGAAAACGATGTTATACGACATGATGGTAATAAGAAGTTTTGAAGAAACAGTTGAAAAATTATTTCAACAAGGAAAGATCCATGGAACGATGCATTTATGTATTGGGCAAGAAGCGACAGCGGTGGGTGCATGTGTACCGTTGACAGACGAAGATAAAATCACAAGTACTCACCGTGGTCATGGCCACAGTATTGCAAAAGGAACAAAAGTCAAAGGAATGATGGCTGAATTACTTGGAAAAGAAACAGGCTATTGTAAAGGAAAGGGAGGTTCGATGCACATTGCTGACTTAGATGTAGGTAATTTAGGTGCGAATGGTATTGTTGCAGCGGGTCTACCTTTAGCGACAGGTGCAGCGTTAACCTCAAAAATGAAAGATTTAGGCTATGTGGTCGTGTGTTTCTTTGGAGACGGTTCGACAAATGAAGGAGCGTTCCATGAATCACTTAACCTAGCGTCAATATGGAACCTACCCGTTGTTTTTTTCTGTGAAAATAACTTATATGGTATGTCAGGATCGATTAAAGAAATGACGAATATTGAAAATATTGCAGACCGAGGCACAGCCTATGGAATCCCTAGCGAGACGATTGATGGAAACGATGTATTAGAAGTTGTGAAAGCAACAGAGAAAGCAGTTGAAAGAGCAAGAAAGGGCGAAGGTCCGACGTTAATTGAAGCCCACACTTATAGATGGAGAGGTCATTCACGAAGTGATGCAAGGAAATATAGAACAAGGGACGAAGAAAAAGAATGGAAGAAAACGAGAGATCCCATTGCTTTATTTAAAGAGCGATTAATCGAAGAAAACATGCTGACAGAAGAAGAATTTATCGAGTTGGATAAAAAAGTTCAAGCTGAAATGGATGAAGCGGTTGAATTTGCTGAGAGTAGTAAGGAGCCAGGTTTAGATACGTTAGTAACAGACATTTATGCATAATAGAAAGGTGATGAATAGTGTGAGAGAAATTACTTATTTAGAAGCGATTAGAGAATCAATGAGTCAAGAAATGCGCAAAGATAATGATGTTTTTATTATGGGAGAAGATATCGGGATTTATGGAGGAGCTTTCGGATTGACTAATGGTATGATCGAGGAATTTGGTCCGGAACGGGTAAGAAATACCCCTATTTCTGAGGCCGCCATTAGTGGATGTGCGGTTGGTGCAGCTATGACAGGAATGAGGCCTATTTTAGAACTTCAGTTTTCTGATTTCATTATGATAGCTACTGATAATATTGTTAACCAAGCTGCTAAAACGCGATATATGTTTGGGGGAAAAGCTAAAGTTCCTGTGGTTATTAGGCTCCCAGGTGGTTCTGGTGCGGGATTTGCTGCACAACATTCACAAAGTTTAGAAGCGTGGATGACACATGTTCCCGGCTTAAAGGTTGTTCAGCCTTCAAATGCTTATGATGCAAAAGGGCTAATGAAGGCAGCGATTAAAGATGATAATCCCGTTCTATTCTATGAGCATAAACTTCTTTACAATACCAAAGGAGACGTGCCAGAAGAAAACTATGAAATCCCATTAGGACAAGCGGATATCAAAAAGGAAGGTACGGATATCACAATCGTAGCGACAGCTATCATGGTCAATCGAGCACTTGAAGCAGCTGAAGAACTTGAAAAAGAGGGGATTAACGTGGAAGTGATTGACCCTCGTACTTTAGTGCCGTTAGACACAGAAACCATTTTAAACTCCGTTAAGAAAACAAGTCGAGTCTTGGTGGTATATGAAGCGGTAAAAAGAGGCGGATATGGTGCGGAAATTGCGAGTATGATTGCGGAAAGTGATGCATTTGATTTCTTGGATGCTCCAATTAGACGCTTAGGTGGTGTTGCTACGCCTATTCCATATAATCCAGAATTAGAAAAGGCAGCGGTTCCACAGGTAAATGACATTGTTCAAGAGTGCAGAAAATTAATGAATAAGTAAGGAGGTGTCATGATGGCATCAGAAGTAGTCATGCCTAAACTTGGCGCAACAATGGAAGAAGGAACAATTGTCTCTTGGTTAGTCCAAATTGGAGAAATGATTGAAGAAGGAGATCCCATTGCTGAGATTCAAACGGATAAAATAGTGATGGAGATTGAAGCAGAGACAACGGGTGTTTTGTTGAAAACATTATATGATGCTGGCTCAGTCGTAAAGGTACATGAAATCATTTCTTATATAGGTGAAGAAGGCGAGAGCGTAGAAGGATTAGAAAAACAGTCGCCACATGATTCTCATCAACCTGTAGAAGAGAAACATATGTCCCCTGAAAAAGAAACGATTAAAGAAGAGCAGTCCATCCATGAAAATAAAATCAGAAGAACGCCTGCAGCAAGAAAGCTTGCGATCGAACATCAAGTAAATTTAAAGGACATTGTGGGATCAGGTCAGCTTGGACGTATTCATAAAATGGACGTTGAAAGATTCATAGAGAAGCAGGCTAAGAAAATCACACCATTAGCGAAGAAAATCGCTATTGATCAGGGGATTAATTATACCGATATGACTGGATCAGGTTTACATGGAAAAATCCTCAAAGAAGATCTAGTTTCATCAAATGGGGCAAGTGAAAAGGTTGAGATTTCGAATACAAATCTGATCGATAAACGAGTGCCATTTAAAGGCATGCGTAAAGTCATAGCGGATAGAATTTCTGAAAGTGCCTATACATATCCACATGTAACCCTCTTATCAGAAATTGATATGAGTAATAGTGTATCTCTTCGTCAAGACTTATTGCCAGTTATTGAAAAATCGGAAGGTTTAAGAATATCTTTCAATGAAATCTTAATTAAAGCAACAGCATTTGCTTTAAAACAAAATCCAAGCATCAATATATCTTTAGAGGAAAAAGAGATTGTCTACCATTCACATATAAATATCGGCATGGCTGTGGCAGTTCCAGATGGTTTAGTCGTTCCCGTTCTTAGAGATGTTGATAAAAAAGGACTAGCCACTCTTACAAAAGAAGCTAAAAGTATTGGAAAACAAGCCCGGGAGGGACAACTTTCTCTTGATGATATGCAAGGTAGCACTTTTACAATCAGCAATTTAGGCATGTATGCCGTTGATGGATTCACACCGATTATTAATAGTCCCAATGCAGCTATTCTAGGGGTAGGGCGCATTCAGAAAAAGCCAGTCATCGTGAATGGGGAAATAGCCATTCGATCAATGATGAGCTTAAGCTTATCTTTTGACCACCGAATTATTGATGGCGCTCCTGCAGCAGCATTCTTGACTGATTTAAAAGATGTACTAGAAAATCCATTCAAATTAATGATATAAGGTGGTGTCAGAATGACTTCTTACGATGTAGTAATTGTTGGTGGTGGTCCAGGCGGATATGTTGCCGCAATTAGAGCTGCCAAAAAGGGTAAACGGACAGCACTTGTGGAAGCCGGTCATTTAGGTGGTACATGTTTGAATAGAGGCTGTATTCCTTCAAAAACTTTATTAAAACATGCACAAATTATAGAAGAAATTGAAAAAGCAAAAAACTGGGGAATTAAAACGGAAAATGTAAGCTTTTCATTGAAAGAAATGTTTGCGCGTAAAGATCAGGTGATTACAACCCTGAGAAGTGGAATCGAACATTTATTAAGTATGGGGAAAATCGATGTATACAACGGATATGGGACCATTCACGCTGAAAAAAAAGTAACGATTCAAACAGAAAATGAAACGAAACAAATTACTGGGGAAAAAATCATTATTGCAACAGGCAGCCATCCTTTCGTACCGCCAATTGATGGCCTTCATTCCGTTGATTTTCACACAACAGATACTATTTTTGATATTACAGAGATCCCTCAATCCATTGTGATCGTAGGTGGAGGTGTCATAGGGGTTGAGTTTGCTAATATATTTGCTAGTTTGAAAACGAAGGTCACGATTGTTGAACTCGGTGAAAGAATCATATCAACAGAAGATGAAGATGCTGCGAAAACTTTACACAAGAGTTTAAAGAAGAAAGGCATTAAGGTTTTAACGAAATATCAAGTGACATCGATTAAAGAAAGTACTAACCAAAAAACATTATCCATTGTCACACCACAAGGTAAAACAGAGACCTTAATAGCAGATGAAATACTTCTAGCGGTTGGCCGTAAACCTAATCTTTCAAGTGTTTCTGAACTGAATCTTACAATGAATGGTGAACATATCGCAGTAAATGATTATCTGGAAACGAGCAAAAAAGGTTATTTTGCTGTAGGAGATGTTATCGGAGGTCTGCAATTAGCGCATGTAGCGAGTGCTGAAGGAATAACGGCTGTTGAAAATTTAGATGAAGAAAAAGTAAAAATGAATGATAAAGTGATGCCTCGTTGTATTTATACAAACCCGCAAGTAGCTAGTGTTGGAATGAGTGAAGTTGAACTTAAAGAAAAAAATATCTCGTATAAGGTAAATAAATATTCCTTTTCAGGAAATGGAAAGGCTCTCGCAATGGGTGAAACAGAAGGATTTTCTAAAGTGATGATTGATGAGAAATATGGGGAAATAGTAGGCGTTGTTATGGTAGGCGCTCATGTCACTGAAATGATTAGCCAATCATCAGCTTTTATGTATTTAGAAGGAACAGTGGATGAACTTGCACAAATGGTACAACCGCATCCCTCTCTCTCAGAGGTATTAATGGAATCCGCAAATATACTAATTGGAAAAGGAATTCATTCTTAATGGGAAGGTGAGCATATGTTTGATTTAAAGGGTAAAAAAGCCATTATAACTGGTGGGGCTCAAGGCTTAGGATTTTCAATGGTAGAAGCTTTTCACAATGCGGGTGTAGAAATTGCAGTAATAGATATTTCTGATGAGCTATCTCTTATTTCTAGCAAATTAGAAGCCAATCAAGGTCAAATCCATGCTATTAAAGGGAATTTATTAGACTTGGAAAGTTTAAGAGAGTCGTTTAAAGAAGCCTTAGAGAAATTAGGCGGAACAGTTGATATTTTAATTAACAGTGCTGGATTAATTGAAAGAAAACCCGCTTTTGAGTTTTCGCTCGAAAGTTGGAATAGAATTCTGGGTCTGAATGTAACGGCCGTTTTTGAATTATCTAGATTAGCTGCATTAGAAATGAAGAAGCAGGGTTCAGGAAAAATCGTTAATATGGGATCCATTCTTTCTGTAATAGGTGGTTTTAATGCGGCTGCGTATTCTACTAGCAAGGGTGCCGTTTTACAATTAACAAAGTCCCTATCAAACGAGTGGGCTGAGTATGGGATTCAAGTGAATGCCATCGCACCTGGCTATATGTTAACTACGATGAATACGGATTTAATGAATGATCCAGTGAGAGGGGCACAAGTAGAAGCAAGAATTCCTGCTAAAAGATGGGGAACACCTGAGGATGTTGCTGGTGTAGCCTTATTTTTAGCGGCTCCTGCTTCTGATTATGTGACAGGCACATTAATTCCTGTAGACGGTGGGGTTTTAGGAAGGTAAGTGAAAAAGAGAAGGAGTGTGAGCTGGATTGAAAAAGAAACTATTTATCAATGGTGAATGGATCGAATCTGAACAATATGCAGATTTGGTTTCTCCTTATTCACAAGAGAAAATTGCCGAGATCCCTCAAGCATCAGAAAAAGAAGTGGATGCAGCTATCGATGCTGCTTATAATAATCGAGAAGTGATGGCAAAGTTAACAGCTTATGAAAAAGCTGACATACTAGAAAAATTAGTTGGCTTGTTGAAGGAAAATAGATTAAAGGCCGCTCAAATCATTTCCTTGGAATCTTCAAAACCATTAAAATTCTCTTTAGGAGAAGTAGACAGAACGATTGAAACGTATAAATTCGCAGCAGAAGAAGCCAAACGCATTCATGGTGAAATGATTCCTTTGGATGCTGCTAGAAATGGCGCAAACAGACTGGGATATACATTAAGGGTGCCTATCGGTGTCGTCGCTGCCATTACACCATTCAATTTTCCGATGAATTTAGTTGCTCATAAAGTGGGCCCTGCCATTGCAGCTGGTAATACGATTGTATTAAAGCCAGCTTCTCAAACGCCTTTGTCAGCTTATTTTCTTGCTGAGTTATTGGAAGAAGCGGGCATACCAAAGGGTTCCTTTAATGTGGTGAGTGGCAGTGGAAGTTTAGTTGGAGAGAGATTAGTAACGAGTGATAAGGTCAATATGGTTACTTTTACTGGTAGTCCAGAAGTGGGAATTGGTATCAGGACGAAGGCTGGTTTAAAGAAGGTGGCATTAGAACTGGGCTCTAATGCCGGTCTTATAATCGATGAGGGAGTGAATCTGGATGAAATAATTCCCAGATGCGTAATAGGAGCTTTCTCTAACCAAGGACAAATTTGTATCTCCCTTCAAAGGATTTATATTCATGAAAATTCATTTGAGGCATTCACGGAAAAATTCAAAGCGGCGACAGAGAAACTTGTATTGGGAGATCCGTTAGATGAAAACACAGATTTATCATCTCTCATTTCCAGAAAAGAACAGGAACGAGCAAAAACTTGGATTGATGAAGCGGTTAGTGATGGTGGACAGATCATTTCGGGTGGTCGGATTGAGAATAATGTTTTGTTACCGACTGCCATAGTTGGTGTAGCATCCGATTCAAAAGTATCCTGCCAAGAAGTGTTTGCGCCGATTGTCACGATTAATCCTATTAAAAATGTATCTGAAGGAATCGACTACATCAATGATTCAAGATTTGGACTACAGGCGGGAATTTTTACAAAGGATATCCATACGGCCATGCAGGCTTCTAAGCGACTTGAAGTAGGTGGGGTTATGATTAATGATATTCCAACATATCGAGTAGATCAAATGCCCTATGGGGGAGTGAAAGAAAGCGGTAATGCACGTGAAGGGTTAAAATATACGATTGAAGAAATGACGGAAATGAAATTGGTTGTTTGGAATCAAGAAGAATTTTAAGGAACGATTACTTTGATTGCGAGGGATATAAATGAAGGAATTATTTGGGGTAATAGGAAATCCGATAGCGCACTCTTTGTCACCCTTAATTCAAAATGAAGCTTATGCATTACATGAAATCAATGCGCATTTTCAAGCTTTTCACGTAGAGCATGAAGATTTAGAGACCGCTATTAAAGGCATGAAAGCGATTGGCATCAAAGGGTTTATGGTAACGGTACCCTTTAAAGCAAAAGTTATCCCTTTTCTCGATGAAGTTGACCCGATAGCCGAAAAAAAGAAGGCAGTCAATGTTGTACAACTCATAGACGGAAAATATGTTGGGTTCAACTTTGATGGAGAAGCCTGTCTTAAAGCTTTATTAGAAGACATGAACAGACCAAGCTTACAGAAGGAACATATACTTATTTTAGGCGCAGGCGGTGCTGCCCAATCCATTTTTTATACGCTATCTCAATTTGAAGATGTACATATAGATCTTGCTAATAGGACGCTTGAGAAAGCTGAAGCACTAAAAGAGTTAGGGGCAAATCATAGACATACAAGAGTTATCTCTCTTGAAGAAGCAGAAATTAACCAGGATCAGTACGATATCATTATTCAAACAACCTCTATTGGGATGTGGCCGGACGTAGATCAATCACCTATTAACATCACTCAATTAAAAAAAGGTGCATTTGTTTCGGATATCATTTATAACCCTCTAGAAACGCAAATATTAAAACAAGCTCGCAAAAATGGAGCGAATACACAGAACGGTATAAAAATGCTGGCCTCTCAAAATGCCCTTTCAATTGAAAAATGGACGGGTCAGAAAGTAAATTATCAAAAAATGATAGAGTCACTTACAGAAGCTTTACGATAAGCGTTCTCTAATCAATAATGGATAAATTAAAAGGCGAAGGACAGTCCTAATCTATCCCCTTTGTAAAGGACATTTAAAAAAAGAGGTTAGGCTGCCTCTAGAAGATGATCTCTGTATTGAACAGGGGTCATCTTTTTTAAAT
>NZ_JBNNTG010000029.1:0-72584 GCF_050278525.1 Peribacillus sp. NPDC096540
TCGTCAAGGGGTTAATGGGTTAGACTCTATTTTTGAGTTTAGATTTTCGTAGTAGATGGTGGCGGCGAGGAGCGCCGCCATAGGAGTTTCTTATGCAACTATCGGGGCAGGTTAGTTCCATAAGCGTAGTGTATTTTTCTTTGGACTGTGCGGTATTTATAAAGGCTAAATAAGCAATATTAGCTTTATAGAACTAAAGCCCCCAGTGTGTTTTAGTATATTATTTCGGAAGATAGACTTATTCATAATATAAATGTTGACTTCTTTAATTAACTTGAAAAAGTTAACCAATCAAAATATCTCTGTAAGAGGTTTGTACTTTTATAATCATCTTTAACATTAATCGGCATATTATCTATTCTATCCTTAATAAATGGATGTATGGTTTCTGGATTATCACCAAAAATATTATTAATTCCAAAATAATATTTTCCTGTTGTTTTATCAAGGGTTCCTGCAATCGCTGGACCCATTTCTCTTTTGGATAGTCCTGATTTATCTAATCTGGCAACTTCTTCTGCTACAGCACCACGTAAATTATTTCTATGATTTAATTCTTCTGAAGTGAATTTACCATATTTATCATGCAAGTAATCTATTCGACTTGTATTTGCATTAGATACTCTACCTGTAATCCCGGACCCACTCTTAGAAAAGCCTTCTGTTAATTTGTCTACATACTTAGCAGCTCCTGCCACACAGCCGATTCCTATTGCCATCATCAGCCCGTTCTGGCGCTGTTCCTCAGTTAGCTGGTTGCCGAACATGTCTTTGCCGGTGGCCGCTTCGCCGAGGCCGTTCGATGCAGTGAGTCCTTCGGCGGTTTAGTATAGGGCGCTGCTGCCTTTGATCGCCCGGCTGGCCCCAGCCGACGACGGGGATGAATCCAGCGACTTACCATGGCACCGGCGGCGATTCTTTCGGCTTCGGACAGCTTGCGGCCCGTTACTGGATCGACCCCGGTTGAGGCCCTGACTGAATCATAATATTCCGTGAATTCCCCTGTAAAGGTTTTTGTGGTATCCAAAAAATAACACAACCCTTTATTTTTTGCTCTACTATCGTCATACTATTCACAGCCATTACAATCTATAAAAATTTAATACCCTCGTGCACTTATAAAATTATAATGTGCCCTCTCATTTCTATCTTAAAACACAAAAAAGCACTTGTTGCCTTTAGTAGACAATCAAGTGCTTTAAGTTCATATGTTTTTAAGTAGCATAAAATTTATAAGTTTTATTGTAACAGTTTGACACCTATTATATGTCGTGACAAGTGTTATGTTAAAACTTACGAGTTTGTACGAGCTCGTTAGTTTAATATAAATTCCATGTGTTTATTTTCATCGCCATGTAAAATGTCATCTCGCCCAATTCTCTTTCTATTTTCGTTATCATTGCATTAAAATAAAACTCCATGATGGTATTACCTTCATGGAGTCTCTATTTTTAAACGTATCATTTTTCTTTTTGTCTAACTCAATATTTTAATTATCTTTAGTTCACTTGCCTTATGTGTTACTGATATATGACAACCTTTCATATAGCTAGCTTCGGCACTGGAGAGTGCTCTAAATTCGTTATCTTTCCTCTCTGCATAAATGAATGTACTGACCAAAATCAGGAAATACGTCCCAGTTTCTTTCAAGAGTATCGCTAATCTCGCGTTCCTCGACTGAACCGGTTTTAAAGTCTCTCTTTTCCATTGCTATATAGCCATCTTCTCGAAATCCCAAAATCAAGCTACTTACTTCCTTATCAGTTTCTTCATCATATTCCCAATACATTGCTGTTCTTAAAAAAATCTTACCATCATTCATAACTTCAAAGTCATAATTTAGATACTTACGAGTGAAATCATCATAAAAACTTACCGAAACCCATTCATTTGTTACATTTACAATATATTTAGGTTTTTCATCTTCAGTTAATACCGCCGTATATGGTTCATGTTTTTGATGGTATGTGTATGCAGTACGTTCATCAAGAATGTTCCAAGGCTTTTTTTTGATATCTGACCACTCGTCACAATAATAAACTTTCATAGTCAATTATACACCTTCCCATTATTATCCTTAATAATAATTCTGTTTTTTGTTGCTTCATCAAGAATTGTTTGCGGAATTGGTTTATTTTGAACTGGTACTTCTAATATTAATTCACCTTTAAGTCGCCCTCCTTTGAGAGCGTTTGGATTAAAAGGACCATTTGATATTTTAGAGCCTGAAGGATACTTTTTTGTAATTTCATTTAAGTAACTCTTAGCTGTCTTTTCTTGCACTTCACTAAGTTGAGTGAATTTTCTCGATACTATTTCCTTATTGGGTGCATATGAGTCAACTACGTACTTTTTGCCGCCTACTTCTTTTGCTTCCAACTCTACCTCATTATAAGGGTAACGAGGACGATTTTCCTTATTAAAATTATTACCTGCTTCCCATCGCTCTTTAAGCCAATCCGGTACAGTTTTCTTTTTAGGTGTAACTTCACCCGTACCCTTAGGAATATTCTCCCCTGAAACATTCTCTACTTTGCTATCCTTAACCGTAAATCTCTGATAGGCTTCCTTCACTGTCTGCTTTTCGATCATAACTTGGCGAAGACTTGGTCCTCCTGCGAGGGAAACTTGTTCTACACTTATGCGTTTAGGAACCTCTTTTTTACCTATTTCTTCACCTATATTTTTTAACGTGGTTTTTCCTGATCTCGCTATGTCTGTTATTGTAGCTTGAACCTTCTGTACCTGCCTTTGCGCAAATTCCTTACTGTAAGGGACGAACTTTGTACCACTTGCTATTTTATCAGCAACTTTGGCTGCACCAGCCACCCCACCGATTCCGAGTGCCATCATCAGCCCGTTCTGGCGCTGTTCCTCAGTTAGCTGGTTGCCGAACATGTCTTTGCCGGTGGCCGCTTCGCCGAGGCCGTTGGCTGCGAGTAGTCCGTATATCCCGTATTCAGTTTTCTGGAGGAGGCTAAAGCCTTTTGTTGTTTTATAGGCATCAAGCGCGTGGTTCGCTGCGTTAAGTCCTTTGGCCGTTTTGTAGATGGCGCTGCCGCCTTTGATAGCCCGGCCGGCCCAGCCGACGACGGGGATGAATCCAGCGGCGGCCATGGCGCCGGCGGCGATTCTTTCGGCTTCGGACAGCTTGCGGCCCGTTACTGGATCGACTCCGGTTGATGCCCTGATTGAATCATAATATCCCGTGAATTCCCCTGTAAAGGTTTTTGTCACATCCCAGGCCTTTTCATACCATGGGCGGTTTTCGAGCTCTTCCATTTCGCGTTCGATTTTCTTGGCTTCGGCTTGTTGCTTTTTGAAGGTCTGATAGTCTTTCATCTGACCGGCTACTTCATCCTTCACTTGATAGACTTCACTATTTTTAAATGCCGTTTGGTTGAAAGTCATCGGCGAAACGTTGCCGTCCTGTTTGGTAGCATCAAGCAAGGCGCGGAAGAGGCCGACCGCCACGTTTTCCTGCCCGACGGAGACATCATATTCCTCCACCAATTGCCGGTCGACATTCTCGACCTTTGTCACGGTGTCTTCCAGTCTCTGTCCGGCCAGCGTGATTTTTTCATTAAATTCCTTTTGGTCAAACATATGAAGAGGAAGGATATCATCAATGCTGTTCAGGATCCTTTGGAGATCGCTCGCTTGTTCATCGACAAGCGACTTCGCTTGGTTAACGCCATTCGAGACTTCGCCATCTAAAAAGGGAACCTCGACCACCGTATTTCCGGAGAGGTCAGCTTCTTCTAGACTAGCAGGAATGCCTTCCAAAAAACTGATCTGGGTAGTGAATAGTTCCATCCAGGCGTCCGCCACATCGATTTGTGCTTCATAGAAGCTTTTGATGGCCGCGGCACCGGCTCCTTGAAACTCGTTATCCAGGCCGATGATACCCTGAAACTCCTTTTTCAGGGCTGCGACTTCCTTCTTTAGTTCTTCATACTGCTTGGCGCGCGACTTGGTTGCGGCATTCAATGTCTTGGCTTCGTATATTTTCATCGCGGCTGATACCCATGTGAAGACGTATGGGCGATGGCTTCATCCTGTTCTTTTAATAAGTCAATATTAGCACGGGTGTCTTCCACATTTTTCTGGACGATTTTGATATATTGCTCGAAAACCTTCTCCAGGTTCATTTCCCGATCGATCCACTTCGAGGTGAATTCCAATTTATTGTTGCCAAGCTCGCCTGCCGGCAGATTTCCAAGCTTGACTGTACCAAGCACCGTCTTCACCTGATCAACTTGCTTCGTTACGGCAGGATGATTCAGTTTGATTGTCGTCATTAAAACAACCACCCTTTTAAATATGATATTTTACTTTCCAATTGATCTATAACGGCTTCTCCTTTACCTAAAAGGACATCCGCTTCATGGGCTATGGTGCCTGCTGCACTCAGAGCTTTTTTCTCTATATTCAGCATCGTAATCTTACCGTCGATTTTTTCTTGGTAGTCGTCATAATCATCATGAATGATCGTAGACATTGCCTTGTATGCATCACTGCGGGCATCTTGAAAGTCTTCTGCACGGTTTCCCGTCCAGCTTTTTGCCAAGTCCGGATTTTTAATTTTAGCAATTTCCCCCAGACAAGCATTCTGTTCTTCTTTGATTTGTCTTTTTGCCTGCTCCAAACGATTAATTTTTTCATTCACATCGGACATTTTACTTGAGAGGGCTGAGTGAATTTTACTCAATGAATTTGCATACACTTAAAAAATCACCTCAAACATACTATTCTCATTATGTAGACTGTCATATTTTTCATATTTTTTATTATAAGGATTATAGTCTTAGAGTTAAATAGGGATAAATAAGCTATTTATGCTAGGTAATTAGGGAATTCATCCCATACACACCAATTCTAGATTAGACTTTTTACCCCTGTATTTCCATTTATGAACATAAAAAGAGAGTGCAGGCTGCACCCTCTAAATATTCATACTCATTTTACTGCATTATCTGAATTCCTTTTCGTCAAATAAATGCGGAGCTTTAACCTTTTTCCCTTTTTTATGATTTGGATCAGGTTTTTTAGCTTCGATTTTAGCTTGGTCATAGACAGCGGTGCCGACAATTTCAGCAACATCTTGAAGCTTTTCTTTTGAGATTTTATCAATGCTATCATCAGGAGTATGATACCAAGGTTCTGATGGACTGTGTATGAATAAAGCTGCGGGAATCCCAGCCTCAGCGAAAGATACATGGTCACTTCGCCCGCCTTGTCCATATGGAGTCGGCTCACCATTCAGTCTTGTACTTGATTCCTGAGCCAGCTCGGTTACAAGGTTCATTTCTCCATCATTAGTCAAAATAACCAAATCTCCAGCGTCCCTGCTTCCTACCATATCCAGGTTGAAGTTGGCAATCGTCCGCTTGATCTCATCATCAGAGAGATTCTCCACATAATTCTGTGAACCAAGCAATCCATTTTCCTCGGCCCCAAAGGTTACGAAGCGAATTTCCGTATCTGTAGGAAGATTCTTCAGTACACGTGCAAGTTCAAGTGTGACGGACGTGCCTGATGCATCGTCATTCGCTCCAGGTGCCCCGGCGACGGAATCATGATGGCCTGTGATATAAATGATATCGCTCTGCTTAGCTTTAATGGTCTTGGTTGCTTTTTTCGTTGCCACCACGTTATAAGAGGTTTTTTCTCCGGTATAAGCCCCTTCAATTTTTAATGATGCGGTCAGTTTAACTCCAGCATTCAATTTTTCAAGCAGGGCTTCTCCATCCTTTTTCGTTATCGTGACAGATGGAATATACTGATCATTAGCTCCTCCAAGGGTCCCATTTAATTCCCCATCTGCATTATTGAATAGGATGACACCTGCTGCCCCTTTTTCTGCTGCATTCAATACTTTCTCTGCAAAAGTGAAGCTGCCTCTTTGAATAAGGGCGATCTTCCCAGTAACACCCGCTTTTTCAAGCTCTTCCTTCGTTCCTAAACCGGCGTATACCATTTCACCGGATAGATCACCATTTACTGAATAGGTTAAATGGTTTGATTGGATTTCCCCATCAAATCCGTCAACGGACAGCTCGACCAGATTTGGGTCTGTATAGGATAAAAAGCTGAACTCTTCAATATCGGCTTTATAGCCATAAGATTTAAACTGCTTTTTGATGAACTGGACGGCCTTATACTCAGATTCTGTACCGGCTACTCGAGGTGTTTGTGAGAGGTATTCAATATTCTTGTAGATTTTGTCGACATCGATCCTTTTAACGATTTGCTTGTCTGTGGACGGCGCATTATGTACTGGAGAAGAATTCGGTGTTGCTAAAGCAGTAGTAGTGGTCCCGGCTGCTCCGATTGTTAATGCTGCGACTAATGATAAGGATAGAAATTGTTTTTTCATAGATTGCCTCCCAGTTTTTAATAGATTCACTCCATTATTTTAAAATATACAGAAAATTCTAACTAGGTAGGTTTATCCCTATTAATCCATGCCTAAAGTACCGAATTTACAAATCAAAGAAATTAGTAGGGGATTTAGCCCGCGCCAAAAGCTTTATTTTATTTAATAATTTGTCACATTATATAAAAATTCCTGGGATTCAAACAGGATTTTCGCCTTTCTTCGGGAAAATAGTACAAAGAGAAAATGACTTTAATCAGGGAAGAAGGCGCGAAGATGTCGATAACTAAATTTGTGATGCCGGAAGTTATTTTTGGAAAAGGTTCGATTGAACAAGCTGGCGAGGCTTGCTTGCGGTTGGGTGCCAAAAAGACACTGATAGTTAGTGATTCCGGTGTAGCCAATGCTGGTTGGCTAGATATTGTCATGGAGTCCTGCCAAAATGCGGGGCTGGCTTTTGCTACCTTCATTGAAACGACGACCAATCCGAAAGACAGGGAGATCGAAGCCGGTTGTTTATTTTTTAATGATCATGAATGCGACGCCATCATAGGTGTGGGGGGAGGCAGTGCCTTGGATGTGGCAAAAGGGATAGCACTTTTGGCAACGAATGGTGGAACCATCAGTGACTATGAAGGCGTTGATAAAATCCATTCTCCGCTCTCCCCTATGGTGATGATCATGACCACTGCCGGATCGGGTTCGGAAGTCTCACAGTTTTCTGTGATTGTCGATTCGTTCCTTGAGAAAAAAATGACGATCATTTCAAAATCACTTGTTCCTGATATTGCGATTGTTGACCCGGGTACTTTAACGACATTGGAAGCAGATTTGACCGCAGCTACTGGAATGGATGTTTTGACACATGCCATTGAATCCTATGTTTCTATCGCTGCAACCCCTTTGACTGATGTACAAGCAAAAAACGCCTTGTCCATTGTTTCCCGTTACCTGCGCCCTTCCGTTGCATCCAAGCATAATGAGGAAGCAAAAGAAGCGATGGCGATGGCCAGCCTGCAAGCTGGTCTTGCCTTTTCCAATGCCATATTGGGAGCAGCCCATGCAATTTCACATGCCATTGGTGGAAAGTACCTGCTTCCGCATGGTGAAATCAATGCTATCCTTCTCCCCCATGTCATGGACTTCAACCGAATTGCGGCCCCGAAGCGATTCAGCCAAATAGCAGAGATCATGGGGATTGATACGAGAGCTTTAACTGAGCAGCAAGCCGGCACCGCTGCGGTACACTTTGTAAGGGACTTGTCCCAGGATATCGGGACACCCAGGAGCCTAGGTGACGTGGGCATTACCAAAGATATGATTGATACAATAGGAATGACCGCCCTCGAGGATGCCTGCATGATTACGAACCCTCGGGATATGTCATTAGAACAGATTAGGCAGTTGCTCCTTAAAGCCCTATAAGAGGTGAAAACATGAACAAATCTGAGTTGATCGATTTAATGACAGGCGTTAAGTCTTCGAAAAAAACATATTACACGGAACTTAAAAAAACCGTGGATCAGTTGAAGAAGAAAAATATGCAGCTTGAAATTATGAACGATATTACTAAAAACATGAATATAGACATGGATATTCAAGAAATTCTCCGAAATGTTATTTCAAAACTCAAGCACCTAATTACATTCGATGACAGTCATTTTGTCATTTTATACGAACAAGAACCAACTCTTCTCCATATTTGTCCTAATGGCCAATGTGAACTTGAAATTGATTCCAAAAACGTATTACACCCTTTTCAAGACTTCTCTTCTGCCTTGAAAGACGAACAATCCATTCAGGTGGAAATCAAAATGCTACCAGACTTCCCGGAAAAAAAAAGACTGATATCTCTTGAGATTGAAACGCTTCTTTTGGTGCCCCTGTATGGGAAAAATAAAAAAATAGGGGTTTGGACCTTCGGCAGGAAGAAAAAGAAAACATGGCATAAAGATGAGTTGGATTTTCTTGAGCAACTTTCCAACCAGCTTGCACTGACTTTGGAAAATGCCCAGCTTTATAAGGAAGTTCTCCATTCCAAACAAGAATGGGAGGATACCTTCAAGGCCGTTGAAGATATGATCATCGTCTTTGATCGCCAAGGTGAGGTCTACCAATCTAATGATGCAGCCAGAGCTTTTTTTGACCTAAGTCCTTTAATTGAGAAATCTCAGACTCTGATTCAAGATACCTTTGTACAGGATAAGCCAGGGTTTCAAGAAATTTTGCTTCAGCCTGAAGCGATTTTGGAAATGCATGCCTATCCGATCCAAAATAAGGATCAACAGGTCTATGGAGTCATTGCTTATTATAAAAATGTCACCGAGAGAAGACAGATGGAAGCTCAATTGTTACATGCCGGCAAGCTCGGAGCCATCGGCGAAATGGCAGCTGGAGTTGCCCATGAATTGAATAGCCCATTAACGGCGATTCTTGGAAACTCACAGCTTTTATTACGGAACACTCTACCAGACAATGAAGATTATATGCTTCTAACCGATATTAAAAATTGCGGCGACCGGTGCAGGCAAATTGTGAAAAGCTTGCTTACCTTTTCCCGTCAAGATGAATATAGATTCCACTATTACTCTATTAATGAGGCCATACATCAGGTAATGAATCTTCTGAAGTTTCAGCTAGGGAAGAAACAAATTTCCCTCCATCTTTCCCTTCAGGAAGATCTTCCTTTCATAAAGGGAAGCCAGCCCCAGATAGAACAAATCATCATCAACTTGCTATTAAATGCCAAGGATGCATTGGATGATTGTGATATATCGGAAAAATCCATTACGATTCATACCTATTCTGAAGAAGAATTCATGGTGGTGAAGATTGCTGATAACGGGGCTGGGATTGAAACAGAGCGGCTGCCGCTCATTTTTCATCCTTTTCATACGACTAAGGACCGTGAAAAAGGTACAGGCCTAGGGTTATCTGTGAGCCTTGGCATTGCGAAAGACCATGGTGGCAAAATTGATGTATTAAGCACACCTAGACAAGGTAGTGTATTTTTCCTGAGGCTTCCCTTGCAGCCAGAAGATGAAAGGAGATGATGAGATGATTCATTTACTTGTGGTAGACGATGAGAAAGAAGTTGGTACCTTTTTATCCCGCCTTTTTACGATGAAAGGATATCACGTACAGGTCGTGAACAGTGGAAAGGAATTTCACCAAATAGATTTTAATCAGCAGCGCTTTGATGCCGCAATGATAGACCTAAAGCTTCCAGATTGTAATGGCCTTTCTCTCCTGCAGCATCTGAAACAAAAACAACCGCGTTGCAAGGCACTGATTATGACCGGATATAGCACCGTCAAGACCGCTGTCGAGGCAATGAAACTTGGTGCGAGTGATTATATGGAAAAACCCTTTGTAGATATTGAAGTATTAGAAAAGCAACTTGACAACCTATTGAATGAAAACGACGATTTGAATCAACACTTTATCCATAACCTTGCCAAAGAGTCAGGTCTCATTGTCGGGGAAAGTTTATTAATGAAGGAACTGATTGAAATGGCTTTCAAAGTGGCTCAAAAATCCGTCAATGTCTTGATCGAGGGAGAAACAGGGAGTGGCAAAGAAGTACTTTCCCGTTTCATTCACTCAGCAAGCACACGAAGCCACGAGCCCTTTATTGGTATCAATTGTGGAGCAATCTCGGAATCCCTTCTCGAAAGCGAATTATTTGGGCATGAAAAAGGGGCCTTCACCGGAGCAACCCAACAACGAAAAGGTTTCTTTGAAATTGCAGGGAATGGCACCCTTTTCCTCGATGAAATTGCCGAGGCGAGTCCGGCCATACAAGTCAAATTGCTTCGAGTTTTGGAAACACGGGAATTTATGCGTGTCGGAAGCAGCGGGACATTAAGAACAAATGCCCGCTTAGTAGCCGCCTCCAATGAAAATCTGCAGCAGGCAGTTGAAAAAAACAAATTCCGGGAAGACCTATTTTATCGACTGAACGTCGTCACTCTTGATATCCCCGCCTTGCGTAACAGAAAAGAAGATATTCCTCTCCTTGTCCGACATTTGGTTGAAAGAACTGGGCAGGCAGATATCTCCTTTTCAAATGAAGCTATTGAAAAATTACGGCGATACGACTGGCCCGGTAATATACGTGAACTCTCTAATGTTATCATGCGAACTCTCACTCTTACTGACCATAAACAGGAAATCACGGCAAATGATATCCTTCTATCTACTAACCAGGTTATTCCAATAAAAAAAGACCCGCCTAACGCGCAGTCGACTGAAAATCATCTCGAAGAATGGCGTAAAAAGCTGGTTGCCGACTTTAATGAGAAAGATGAACTAATGCTCGAGGAAATCCTTATGGAAATCAAACAACTCGAATCCACAATTGGCAAAGAACTCGTCATGCAGGCACTGCAAAAAACCTACGGAAACCGAAATGAAGCCGCCAAGCGTTTACAGATCTCTCTGAGAAAATTGCGATATATATTAAATGAGAAGAATCAGACATAATCTAATTATAGAATTCTTATAAGCTACCGAGTACAAACGAGGGTGCCCGATTTTAGGACCCCCTCGTTTATTTATTTCTATTCTAAAGTTAATACGATTCGTCCGTTGATTTCGCCCTTTTCCATCATTTGAAACACATCATTGATTTCATCAAGCGTTCTCGTTTCAATATTCGTCCTTACTTTTCCATCAGCCGCAAATTGAACAGCTTCCTGTAAATCTTTTCTTGTACCAACGATTGACCCTTTTACAGTTACCCCATTTAGTACAGTATCAAAAATTGGAATTGGAAGTTCGTCATTCGGCAACCCGACAACGACCAATGTTCCACCCCTTTTAACTGAACTGTAAGCCTGTTCGAAAGCTTTTTTCGTAACCGCTACAGAAATGGCTGCCTGTACTCCACCAACTTTTTCCTTAATGGCTTGGACAGGATCACTCTTAAGACCATTAACCGTGAAATCTGCTCCTAATTCTGTAGCCAGATCAAGCTTATCATCTTGTATATCAACAGCAATGACATTAAAGCCCATAGCTTTCGCGTATTGAAGAGCAACATGACCCAATCCACCAATTCCATAGATTGCTACCCAATCTCCAGGTTTAGCTTCTGACACTTTAAGCGCTTTATAAGTCGTTACACCAGCACAGAAAATCGGTGAAACTTCCGCAAAGTCAAGCCCCTCAGGAACCTTGACCACATATTTAGCTGGCGCTTTGCAATATTCCGCATAACCGCCATCCACAGAATATCCTGCATTCAATTGATCCAGACAAAGCGTTTCCCGTCCAGTCAGACAGTATTCACAATCGCCACATGCCGAGTAAAGCCATGGAATCCCAACGCGGTCACCAACCTTCAATGTAGTAACGCCTTCTGCCACCTTCTCAATAATGCCTACACCCTCATGTCCAGGAATAAGCGGCAACTTCGGTTTTACCGGCCAATCACCATGTACCGCATGTAAATCGGTATGACACACACCACATGCTTTAATTTTCACTAATATCTCACCATATTCTAATTCAGGGATTGGTACATCTTTAATCTCAAGCTCTTGATTAAATTCATTGACGACCGCTGCCTTCATTGTCTTAACGTCTTGTATTTTTTTTGCATCCGCAGTACTTGCCCCTTGTTTTACATTCATGATTCATATTCCTCCCTTTTTTAAGTGGATATTTCTCACTTCCACTTATTTATGATGCAAGTGCCATGCCAGAAGAATAAAGCCCGGACAACAGTCTTTTCACAAAGAAATGCCGAAAAGTCGGCCCACTTTGACAAAAATGCGGCTCAATCTGGACGAAACCTGGTTTGTATATTGCTGACCAAATAGCTCACCCTATAAATAGGAGGTGTCCAAGCATGGACCAATTTGAACAAGCATATGAATCCTACAAACAGCAGGGAACGCCACAAGTAAACCAACATGATACTACTGGAAAAGAAGAAATTATCGCAGTACGAAAAAATGAAGATGACAATATTATTGCCATCAAAACAAACTCGGGGCGGGAGCTTGATTATCCCACCGCTCTTTCGGAAGCTAAGGCAGGCAACCTCGCCAATGTTGATGTCTTCCATAAATATGGCCGTGACATATTGCGGAGTGAGCCCGATGGGGTAAAGGAAAATAACCTGGATGAACTACCGGAGTTCTGACTATTAAAAAAGCTGCCTCACGTATGGGCGTTTTTTTCTGTCAGGGGGGTAAACAAAAAGGAACCAGCATAGTAGCTGGTTCTCCTTAATTCCAGTTAAGCTTACATGCCCATCCTGCTACATGGTCTTTTCGCCTTGAAGATGCGGTACAGCTCTGTTTTAAAATTGCAGAGTTATTTGAAGTATGGTCTACCTAAGATGTCTCTCACCATCATTTTATTTTTCATACCGATAGGATTCAGAGATTTCGAGCAGTTGGCCACAGGATTCCACCACTTCGATGATTTCTATCCAGGACATGTCCAACCCAAGTTCATTAGCATGAGAAATCTTATCCCGTAATTTCCGGATGGCATTCGCATCTTTCTTTCCTTTACTTTTTGAAGGAATTTGGAAGAAGAACCTCAATTCCTGATCTTTATGAATGATATCAAATTTATCACTGATTTGCAGACACTCTATTAAATTGATATCCTCATTTTTATCGATTCTCCTCATATATAATTCGGTAGCCTTTTCTAAACGATCTCCGCTGATCATTGGATACCAACTGTCATCCCCGAATTTATCCATGATGATATCGCTCATCCTCATTTCCAAAAGTGTAATATAGCCAAATATTAGCATTCTGATTGGAGGCTTTTGAAGATCAGCGTGGGTAATCAACTTTTTAATTGAATTATTCTCTAACACGAACACCCTCGTTTTATCCTTAAAAATATGGAGAAGTTGAATCAAAGGGGTTGAATCCGAAACCAATTCTCTTGGTGTAAAAGATTTCAAATACTCCGCAATCCTGCCTTCACCAAGTTCTTGCCTTTCGATATATCCGATAATTTCCCCTTGATCCTCCACAGCCAATATATCGAAATTCTTTTTTTCCAATTCTTTTTGTATCTCCAGTGCTAAATCGTTTTTATGGCAAAACTCAAGCTCTTGGGCGATGCTCTTAACCGTGATATTTTCTTCATAAAGAGTTTTAAGACTGAGATAACTGCTATTGTTTTTTTTATAGCTTTCATTGAACATCTTTTACCCTCCACTTACGAACTTTCTGAACGATTTGCCTATCCGCCATGTTGAACAAACCTCCCCTAATTAGACCGTTAATTTACATCTGCGGTCAACTTTTCAGAAGAAAATGGGAGCAAACCTATTCGGAACAAGTTAAAAGCTTACAACTAAAAACCCTGTAATAAAAAGAGAACAGGTAATGTTTCTCGTTATCAACAAATAAAGTCCACCCAAGTGGACTCATTTCCATTCTATGTGGTTCTTTTCGGTACGATAAATCAAAATCCATCAACTGCCTTACCTACTGCTGCTTCCTCATTCTGCTCTTCTCCCCACCCCTTACAAACATCCACCCAATCCTTTGCTCCTGAATAATCAAATAATTCAGCGAGTTTGAGTTCTATTGCAGAGTTCGCACTTCCGCATGCTGGGAATAATGACTCAAAGCGCTTCATCGACACATCAAGGAAAACATCTAGGTCATTTGCCAACCCAAACGGGCAGACTCCTCCAATGGCATGACCGGTCTGTTCAAGCACATCCTCAGCTGACAACATTCTTGCCTTGAAGCCGAACATCTGGCGAAATTTCTTATTATCCACTTTTGCGTCCCCAGCCGCTACAACCAAAATCGCATTTTCACCTGCCCCCTTAAAGGAAAGAGTCTTAGCAATCCGCGCAGGGGTAACGCCGATGGTTTCTGCTGCCTCAATCACGGTAGCACTCGATGTTTCGAACTCCATTACATCGCCTTCCCGGTCCCATTTTTTAAAATGGCTCTTGACACTCTCGATCGACATATTTTATCCACTCCTTTGAAGTACATGTAAAAATAATATCATCATTTATTGCAATAAATCAAAATCCTTTTAGACATCCACAGCTTGAAAACTCATTATTTTAAAACCATTCTTTACAAATTGACGAAACAAGCTTACATGGGATACTATTAATCTTCGGGCAAAAGCCTAAACGTGGTTCGTAACCATCCCACGATAAAAAACTAGGGAGAGAGTAAAATGAATGTTCGTACACTCGTGATAAGCGGGTTATTGGCCGCCTTATATGTGGTGGTCTCATTGGTGTTTCAACCAATTTCATTTGGAATATATCAATTTCGGGTTCCGGAAATATTGAATCATCTGATTGTATTTAATAAAAAATATATCTACGGTATCGTGGGCGGCGTCTTCATATCGAATCTGCTCTTTTCGCCGATGGTGCCATATGACTTGATATTCGGGGTTGGGCAATCTCTGCTTGCCTTATTGCTTGTCATTTTTGCCTCACGCTTCATAAAGAGCATTAAAGGACGGATGATCGTTACGATTATCTTTTTCACATTCACCATGTTTTTAATTGCAATCGAACTGAACCTTGCCCTGGGTTTTCCATTCTGGTTAAGCTGGATGACCACGGCTGTCGGTGAGTTCATCGTCCTTTTGGTTGGTGCGCCACTTATTTATGGAATGAATAAAAGAATTCAGTTTGAAAAGTGGCTTTAAAGGAATCTTCGCTTCTTGAACCCACTATAATGGAAAAGAGCTATCTGCTTCATGCGGTAGCTCTTTTTTCACCATTGAACATGAAGATGATAAACTATTAGTTAGAATGGTGGTGCCCTTTTGAAAAAAATAATGACCTTAATCGGTCTACTGGTAATAGTAATATTTATCGTTTCCAATGCAGAATTATTCACTATGGTTTGGGAAAGTGATTTGGATTCAGTTATAACCATATTGACAGAAAACCTTTTGCTTACTTTTGTTGTGACATTTGTGTTGATGATTGTCCAAAATTCTTTTACCATTATACCCTTAATTTTACTTCTAACCATCAATGTCACGATATTTGGATTCATCTATGGGTACCTATGGAGTTGGGTTACAAGTGTCGTTGCTTCAGGATTCATTTTTTATGCAGCCAGGCACTGGTTTCAGGCACTCCTCTTAAAGAAAATGGGCCCAAAATGGAAAGAATCCGTTGTAGAGCATGGCTTTATGTACGTGTTTACTGGAAGAATTTTCCCGCTCATACCAACAAGTTTAATCAACTTGGCAGCTGGAGTCAGTTCTGTAACCTTCAAGGACTTTTTATTAGCGACCGCACTCGGCAATTTTATATACTTTTTCTTTCTATCGTTAATCCCTTATGGCCTCCTATCTGTGGAAATGAACCAATATACACTAGCTGTACTCGCCATCCTCTTCTTACTATTTTTCCTTATCTATAAACGCTTTAAGAAGAAAAAGAAAGTAACCTTCTTCAGGAAAAACAGGTGACCGTTAGGGCTCCTGTTTTTTTATTTATGATTCTGCATATATTTTTCTCTGATAGTTTGTTAAAATGTGTATGTATTTTTAACCTTTGAAATGTCGTAAATCAGGGAGAATCTCCATGTCCAAACGCTCCATTTTAGTACTATATATCCTATTTGGGATTCTTACACTAGTCGTATTCGACTACATTTTAACTACGAATATAGAAAACAAAGAGGTCTTTATTCAACTTCAAAGAGCAGAAGGAATTGTTTTTCTTTTATCAATAGGCTTGATTTTATTTCTTTATTTGGCTAAAAGAGAAAAATTCAAACAATTAAAAGAAGAGGAACAGCGTCGTCGCACGCTCATCAATTCAATGGTAGACTTCGTTAACTTCAAGGATGGAGATGGCCGATGGCTTGAATCCAACACCTTTGGTCTGCAATTATTTCAACTGGAACATGTAGACTATAAGGGAAAAAAAGACAGCGAGCTCGCAGAATACTCCGAATTTTATAAAGAGTCGTTAATCTATTGTGAAATTTCAGATGAAGAAACATGGATAAAAAAGGAGATTACCCGGTGTGAGGAAAACATCCCGCTTCCCAACGGCAATTATAAGACCTTTGATACCATCAAAGTTCCTTTGTTCTTTGAAGATGGTTCCCGAAAAGGCTTAGTGGTCATTGGCAGGGATATTTCTGAAAGAGTTGTCGCAGAAAATCAATTATTTGAGAGTGAACAACGCTATAAATCATTGTTCGAACACAACCCTTATCCGATGCTCATGCTTGATTTAACCGGAATAATTACCACCGTCAATCCAAGGTTTGAAACAGTTACAGGCTTTCATCAAGAAGAAATCGAAGGCTCCTCATTTATTGAGTTAAACTTTTCCGCAGAAGATGAAGAACTGATTCGTACATCCTGTCAATACGTCGTGGAAAACCAAAAGGGGATAAAAAAAGGAAAAGATATAGAATTTCTCACGAAAAACGGGAAGTCTCTTTTACTTTCATGTACATTTGTCCCAATGCTTATTGGAAATGAATTAGTCGGAATTATTACCTATGCTAAAGATGTGACTCAAATCAGAGAAACTGAAGCACGCTTAAGAAGAACCGAAAAGTTGTCAATAGTAGGTGAACTTGCTGCCAGTGTAGCACACGAAGTACGTAACCCATTAACTTCTTTAAAAGGATTCGTCCAGTTACTTAAAAAGAGCGACCATCCCTTTGAACAATACTACACTATTATGCTCAGTGAATTAGACCGAATCAATCTAATCGTAAGCGAATTACTTGTTCTTGCAAAACCTCAGGAACTCCCATTCAGTAAACATCAAATTATTGAACTGATGGATGAAGTCAAAACCTTGCTTAAACCAGAGGCAGACTCATATTCCACCAAAATATCAATAGATGTAAAAAATGAAATCCCGCTTCTCTCTTGTGAGGCAAATCAGCTCAAACAAGTGTTTATAAACATGATTAAGAACTCTATGGAGGCCTCCGCCGATCACATTTGGATTGATTTCGAGCAAATAGACAATACCCTTTCCATTACCATCAAGGATAATGGAAGTGGAATCGAAAAAAACCGTATGAAACATCTAGGAGAACCTTTTTATTCATCTAAAGAAAGAGGAACCGGTCTAGGATTGACCGTTAGTTGCCGAATTATTGAGGCGCACAAAGGAAAGGTTCTTTTTAACAGCGAGCTAAATCATGGAACCGAAGTCAAAATTATTTTACCAATATAAAGCTTAGGACAAGCCTATTAAATCTTGTCCTTTTTTGTAGTTTTAAAAAAAGACCCCAGAATTTTTGAAGCAGTCCCTTTGTAATGTAAAAAAAGAGAGAGAACGAATTTCTTTATTTTCCCCAAAAATGAAATGGATTCTGTTGATTGATTATCCATCGACATCATCTGGCTACCTGTGTTATTTGATTTAACTTTTTCGGTTTTACTAGATGTACTCATTTGTGTTGCTTCAACCTCTGCCTCTTTTGCAGCTTTGGCATCATCCACAGTTTCTTCCTCATTCATTCCACCAGAGAACCGACCAAGATCACCTTCATACCTTTTTCTTTAAACCTTTTCTTTAACAACGCCTCCCCCCTATATTCCTGCAAATGTGGTATCGTCAGGTTAATAAAGAAACCTTAATTATTTCTTAATGTGTGAACGACTAAATGGATGACATTTCCTGATGGATCCTTTGTTACAACAGCTTTTTTCTTCTCGTTTATGAATGATCCTAATTGCTGTAATCGATCCACTGTGTTTTTTCGTGCTTCTTCACTCGGTAATATCAGCGTGAACGATTTCAGTCCAACACTTGTTGGCTCCGGAGCAGGAGCCCCGACTCCATTCCATGTATTAAGGCCAATGTGATGATGGTAGTTACCAGTCGAGACAAATAGGGCTTGCCCTCCATATCGTACAACAATATTAAAACCTAGTCCTTTTGTATAAAACTCTTCGGTTGCACCAATGTCTGCAACGTGTAGATGAATGTGGCCCATTACGGTTTCACTTGGCAGACCTGTCCAAGGTGCTTCATCATTTTCTGCTAATAGTCCTTCTGCATCAAGGGCCACCGTACCCATTTCAACTTGACCATTCTGCCACTTCCAGGTTTCTTCCGACCTATCACTATATATTTCAATTCCATTTCCGTCAGGGTCCCCTAAATAAAGGGCCTCACTTACATAGTGATCAGAAGCTCCTTGCAGCGGATATTGGCTTTGAATCAAGTGCAGTAATATCTTAGCCAGATCAGCTCTGCACGGTACTAAAAGCGCAAAATGATATAAACCAGTTGTCCTCGGTTGCTTCGGTGTTACACCATCTGGTTGTTCCAAAATCAAGAGTGGTGTCTTTCCATCTACTGTTAACACTGCTTTATTAGCTGATTGCTCAAGTACTTCGAATCCAATAATTTCCTTATAAAATTGTAAACTACGCGATAAATCCTCTATAATGATATGTACATAGCCGACATAGGTGTTGGGATAACTTTGAAATTTCATTTTTTTCTTTCCTCTTTTCATTTTATTTACTTTAAGTAGGTTAATTTATAATAGTTATTTTATATCTTTCAGGTATTTCTTAATTTCCTTATATAAGTATATTTTTTTCACTGTTTTTTCACATTTTTATTTTATACTGAGCTTGCATAATCGTATGAAAGGGTGATTGCGCACCAATATGAAGAATTATCTATGGCTGGTTATCAGCCTATTCAGTTTGCTTTTATATCCAGTAACGGCTTCTGGTCATGCTTCTGTTATAAGTTCTAATCCTAGTCCAAATGAAGCAATGGATACCCTTCCTGAAAAAATTAGCATTCAATTCAGTGAAGATATACAACCAGCTTTCCATTCGCTTGAAGTTTTCAGCCAAGATGGGAGCAAAATTCAAATTCAAGACAGCAAAATCTCAGAAAAAAGTGAAAAAATACTTGAAGCTAGATGGAAAGGATCTATCGATGAAGGTATTTATTACATTAAATGGAGAGTGGTTTCAAGTGATGGCCACCCCATTGAAGGTACGATTCCCTTTCAATTTGGAGACTCAGCTGCAGTATCAGACCAAGAAAGTTCCGAAATGAATGCAGGTTTTCCGAATTCCATCAACGTTTTCCTGCAAAGTTTTCAATACATATCTTTTGCAGCCCTTACCGGAATCCTTTTTTTCCAATTATCGTTAATGAAGGATTCTCGCCTTTTTGAAGCCAGCAGAAGAGCCCGTCTATACCTTTGGCTTTCATATGCAGGTTTAGCATTTTCCATCTTCTTCAGTCTGCCTTTAAAGGTGACGATTGACGCTGGCGTAGGTTGGACTGATGCATTTAATGTGAGTTATATAAAAGAAGTATTGAATGCTACAAACTTTGGAACCATCTGGATCGTTGAAATTCTAATATTGCTTCTTCTATTTTTAGTTATTTACTTTATGCTGGAGAACTCCCTGAATAAATCACTACCCTTCCTTTCTTTCATCATAATAGCCAGCTTGATGGTTTGTAAGGCTTCAACAGGACATACGGCAGCTGTTCCTAATCAGGTTCTGGCCGTTTTGATGGATTTCCTCCATTTATTGTCCATGGCTTTATGGCTGGGCGGCCTTATGGCTTTATTGGTGATATTGCCTGGGCTTGCTGATCGGCAGATAGAAGATAAGAAAACATTTTACTGGTCAATCATTCAAAGGTTTTCCAGATGGGCATTTCTGTTTGTAATCATACTGATTGTTAGCGGAATATATAGCAGTTTACAGCATGTCCCTACTATCCATTCATTATTAAATACGACATACGGACAATTATTACTATGGAAAATTAGTCTTATGTTTATTATGATCATTTTGGGAGCATTTCATTTTTTCAAGGGGAAAAAGCAAGAGAAAAAACTTGGTTATAGTGTGGGAGTAGAGTTCGGTGTAGGAATCGTTGTTCTCCTTGTTGCGGCTCTATTAACAAATGTCCAAACTTCTATGTCTTCTCCTGGGCCAATTGAGAAAACTTTGATGACTGAAGAAAATAATGAGGTCACATTAATGGTAACTCCCAATGAAGTCGGTGAGAATCGAATCCAAGTAAACATATCCAATGATGAAGGCATGCCATATACCGAAATTGAACAGCTTACAATCATAATGGAGCCTGTAGATACTAGCGAAGGAGAAATAAAGCTTCAACTTCAGGAAGATAATACAGGTACGTATACATCAAAGTCG
Organism: Peribacillus sp. NPDC096540; assembly: GCF_050278525.1. Classification (NCBI taxonomy): domain Bacteria; kingdom Bacillati; phylum Bacillota; class Bacilli; order Caryophanales; family Bacillaceae; genus Peribacillus; species Peribacillus sp. NPDC096540. Next base: position 20,549 of record NZ_JBNNTG010000029.1, read on the forward strand.
ATTCTAACCATGTCAGGAAAGTGGAAGATTCAGGTACATGGATTAACTGAGAGTCTAGATTCAATTGATGCTGATTTTACAATATTAGTAGGAAATTCATAACAGAAGGGACTAATTCAAATGAAAAACATTTCAAAGCTTCTTATCTCTACATTTGCTGCACTATTCATTTTTTCCGGTTCTGCGAATGCACACGTTACTGTTAAACCTAGTTCATCTGCACCTGAGGCTTGGGAAACTTATACGCTTAAAGTACCCGTTGAAAAAGAAACTGCCACCACCAAGGTGACTTTAAAGATACCGGAAGGCATTACTTTTGAAAGCTATCAGCCTGTACCAGGGTGGAAAGTAACAACTGAAGGTGACAAAGAAGGTCATGTAAAAACGGTAACATGGGTAGCGACCGATGAAGGAATATCCGCTGGACAATTCCAGCAATTTTTATTCGTTGCTCAAAACCCTAAAGAAGAAACAAATGTAGCTTGGGATGCCTTTCAATATTATGAAGATGGTGAAATTGTTGAATGGAGCGGAGATGAAAGCTCCAACCTACCGCATTCTGTAACTGAAATTTCGGTAGCGCCCAAGGCTGCTGCAGAATCTACGGACCATGGTCACAAAAATGAAGCAGACACTAATAATTCCAAAACTACTGACAATGCAAAGGATTCCGTAACAACAGAAGGTGATAGCAATCAAACGTTGATCATCACTCTGGCTGCCATATCACTAATTCTTTCCATTGTAGCGCTTTTTGCAGCTCTAAGGAAAAATAAAAAATAATCATTATGGAAGGTGCCTCAAGAATCCTGGGGCACCTTTTTTCACTTCTAATATTCCATGACCATCGTTTTACTTGGTAACTGCAGATTTTCTGATTCTATGGTAATCTTAATGGATTTTTCAACTCTTTGTTCCGCTATTGTTAAGTTTAGCAGTCCATTTCCTTGTGCTTTTTTGCTTATTCCCAGATCTTCCGTATTTTTCACTAACTGTGCATATAATTCCGCTTCAGTTAGCTTACGGCCAAATTCCTTTTCACCAATCACTTTTAAGAGAGCTGCCGCGCCGCTTACATGAGGCGTAGCCATAGACGTTCCGCTCAGCCTAGCATATTTATTTCCTGGATACGTAGAGAGAATATCAACCCCTGGCGCTACCAAGTCAATTTCATCATTTGTATTTGAAAAATCCGCCATATTTCTGCTTAAATCCACTGCTCCGACTTCCACTACCTCGGGATACGCCCCTGGATAATCCAATTCGTCCGTATCATAACGGCCATCCCCACTATTTCCAGCTGCACAAACAACAAGGATATCTTTCTGAAGTGCTCTTTGAATGAGCTTATGTTCCGCCTCATCCGGAGGACCGCCTAGAGAAAGTGAAATAACTGAAACCTTTTCTTCATTAGGCCCCTTCCAATTAATCGCATACTCTAGGGCTCCATTAATCCAATTCATTTCGCCTTGTCCTTTTCCATTTAAGGCTTTCAATGCTAAAATACTTGCTTTCGGAGCCACTCCTACTACACCAACATTATTAATGGCAGCCAAAACCGTACCGCTGACATGTGTTCCATGCCCGTTATCATCTTGATAATCCCCGGTATTGGTAAAATCCTTTCCACCAATAATTCGTTCTTTGAGGTCTGGATGCTCCTTATCAATCCCTGTATCGATGACGGCAACGACCACGCCTTCACCATAATTGCTTTTTTCCCAAATTGCCGGGGCTTTCACAAGCTCTACACCCTCAGGAATTTTTTCTTTAACCGTGTCCATTACTTCAAGAACTTTGTAAGGTATTAATCTTTTTTCTCTTGTCATTTGATTACCCCTTCCTTCGTTCAATAAGTTAAACTGCCATCAGTGGGGGAACATCTATCCCGTCTGGTTGCCGTCTACCGTTGAAAGAGATGAGATCAAAAAACTCTTCTCTCTTATATATACCAGATTTTAGAAAATAAAAAAGAAGTTTTTTGAAAATTCCGTCTAAATAACTACTTTTTATTTCTTTTCCTTGTCATTATCTGGTACATTAATTATAGAACAAATGTTCCTGTAATACTATAAGAAAATTTTTATTTATGAAATTCTATTTTTCCATGTTAGATTTCAAAAAAAAGAAGCGACTCCGAATCGAGTCAACCTCCCTTAAATGAACTTAAGCCGCACCGCAGCATTTTTTGTATTTTTTCCCGCTGCCACATGGACATGGCTCATTTCTTCCGATGACTGGCTCTGTATGAACATGAGGCATTTTAGCCGCTTTTGCACTCTCCATGATAATTTGTGTGCCTTTTTCCTTCATTTGCTGATAGCGCTTCTTAAACAGTTCCATTACGTCTTTACTGTACTTTAACGTGTCTTCAGCAATATCCATCGCCTTTTGCTTTGAAATATTATAATCCTCTAGGGCGAATTGATTATCTCGGAATGAAACCCGAACTCCAAAATGCTGTCCGGCCTGACTGGTGGTCTTGCGCTCCTCCACGAATTCAAGGTACACTTCCTGGCAATCACATGTCTGATGCATGCAATAATAATCATATATCCAATACGTTTTATCTTCATACTTACTCTTTAAAGCAATTCCATCCTCAACGCCAAAAACATCCAAATATTTAATCGCTTTTCCATCTAGAATCTCAAATGGATCAATCGTTCTCATCTATAGACACATCCTAATTCATCAAAATTTATTCACCTATGTATTGTACAACCTAAATCCTCAATCGTCACTTGAAACGAAGCATAAGAAAGCCAAAATCCTATATGATAAAAGCCTATTAAAGAAATCTTATCGAACAAAAAAACAGCTGCCGCAGTGTGTTTATACTGAGGCAACTGCTCCTATATTTACTTTCCCTTAATTTTTCATTCGATCCAAGTAGTCAATTCATCAATCGGTGTTTTTTTAGCCGGTTTTGGCTCCATATCGGGATAACCCAAGTAAATGAATGCTAGTACTTCTCCTTTTGAGGATAAGTTGAAAAATTCCCGTACCTTCGTATGATAAGTGATTTTACCAGTTCTCCATACTGCCCCAAGGCCTAGAGAATGAGCCGCAAGAAGCATATTTTGAACGGCACTGTTCACTGCCGCATATTCTTCGGAAACGAGGACATTATTCTTATCACTAGGCTCTATGCCCACTGCAATGATGACAGGAGCCCTTAAGGGATTCTTTTTTTGTCTTTCCATCTTACTTATTAAACTCTCCGGAGTATCATCTGCATTTTCAATTCTTGTTATCTCTTCAAAGACCTGACCTAGTTTATTTCTTCCTTCTCCTGTTAGTACAAAAAAACGCCAAGGCTCTGTCCGATGATGATTAGGTGCATATGTTCCAGCTTCAATTATTTGTTCAATCAATTCTTTTGGTACCGGATCTTGTTTAACAACCCCAATACTCCTTCTCGTTTTTATAGCTTCAATAGTTTCCATGTAATCTCTCCTTATCCCTTTATCTCTAAAAGTTTCTGCTTTAGTTCATTCTCCATCGCGGCCAGTTCCTGTTCAGCATGTCGACGCTTATGCCTGCCTTCTTCTTGAATTCGCATTGTTTCTTCAAGCGTGGAAATTAAATTTGCTTGGGTGTTCTTTAATGTTTCAATATCGACTAGTCCTCGCTCATTTTCCTTAGCCGTTTCAATAGTATTTGTTTTCAGCATTTCCGAGTTTTTTAATAGCAAATCATTTGTCGTTTTGGAAACTTGCTTTTGAGCCTCTACAGCATGACGCTGCCTGATCAAGGTCAATGCAATTGCAACCTGATTTTTCCAAAGTGGAATGGCTGTCATGATTGAAGATTGGATTTTCTCGACAAGCGCCTGATTTGTGTTTTGTATCAGCCTAATTTGTGGCGCGCTTTGAATGGTAATTTCACGACTCAATTTCAAATCATGCAGCCTTTTATCTAATCGTTCGGCAAATTGGCGCATATCATTGACTTCTTGAAACTTCATTTGATCATTGCTTAATTCCGCAGACTTCTTTAGCTCTGGAATTGTTTTCTCGTGGATTTCTTCAAGTTTAATTTCCCCCGCTGCAATGTAGACATTTAACGCTTGAAAATATTCCTTATTTGTTTCATAAAGCTTTTCAAGGATTACGATATCCGATAGCAGGATATTCTTGCTCCGATCGAGTTTTACACTGATTCGATCTATTTGAGCCCCTGTTTTTTGATATTTAGAAAGTACTTCCTGTACAGAACCTGTCAACTTCCCGAACATACGAGCAAAAAACGAGGGCTTATCCTGTTTAAGCTCATCCGGGCTCAGATCGTTTAACTTCTTCATTAAATCACTGATAATGTCGCCCACTTCACCTACATCCTTTTTTTGTACATGCTCAAGCATCGAATTTGAAAAGGTCAAGAGCTTTGATTGAGCTGGTGTACCATAGGAAATCATCGCCTGATGATTTGTTGGGTCAATTTGTTCGGCAAGCTGGTAGGCCTTTGCCCGGTTTTCTTCTGGAATGACATCAATCAGTTTGACCGGCTTCGCTTCCTGAGGAGAAAGCTTCTCCAACTGCTGCACCTCGTCAAATGGATTAGCTAAAAGATCATCAATTAAATTTGCGTTAGTCGTATTATTTAACAGGTTTGGATCATTATTATTCATTTTAACCTCCTGCTTTCATCGATTACTTGTGACTCTTTTCTAGTTTTAATGGTTTGCTTAGCAACGTCCAATTCAAAGTTGAGGTTATCAATATCATCGGCAATTACTTTATATAAATCCTTTTCTATTGTTTTAGTAAGATCCTTTAAAGTTTTACGTGTTTCTGTTAAAGATAGTTCGAGCTCCTTATTCTTTCTGGGCTGCTGTGATAAAAAAACATATTTCTCTGCCAACTCCGTAGCTGAATCCAGATGGGAATAATAAAATTGTTCCGCCTGGTAAAACCGCTTCGGTTCTTTTTTGGTAAGACTATATATTTTCCTGATCATCTTTATCATATCCTTCCTCTGTTTAAAAGAAGAGATATGCCTGACTGAAATTAGTGCCTTTTGCACTCGCCATATTTTCGGTTTTGCTTCACTTAAATTTTTCTTTATATATTGATATTCTTTTCTTGTCAATTCATGTTTTTTGAGGAATCGTGAGGAAAAGTAGACGGAACTTAACCAGTATGCGAGGCCTCCTCCAACTAAAGAAAAAACAACAGAAAGAAAAAATGATTGATTCAATGCAAAATAGCTAATCAGCCAAACCGGCAAAACCATTGGAATTGCAATCAATATTGGAACAACATCGGCAAGAAAGCGATTCATTTTCAATACACTCCTGACTTACACTCTTTTCTATATATACGATTATCACAGTGATTGGTTTCAAGATGGAAAAAAATTTTCTTCTACTTAAACGATATAGGAACAGGATGGTTTCTGCAAATTTAGCGATGAATTTATATTTTCATTGGCAAATGACCCTCTTCATCATACTCCTTTTAGGATATTGCCTCATCGCTTTACTAAAACTCACATAAGTTATAGGGTATCTATCCCATTTACAAAGGAGAGCTAACTATGAATTTACACGGTTTTTATCCTTTTCCACAACAAAATGGAAATAATTTCAACCCATATTTCCAACAACCCGAACGATATGAATATGTTCCACAGCAAGATTGGCATTTTCAACAGATTCAAGACGATTCATATAGCCATTTGCCCGAGAAGTTTGATTTTGAAAGACAGCCGCCGCAAACTCAACAATTTGAAAGAAGAGTTCGGGAGCTTGAGCGTCAAAATGAGCAACAAACGAGAGAAATCACTCGACTTAACCCAGAGATTACGCGGGTGGATCGAGAAGTGAACCGTGTTAACCAGGAAATAACTAGGCTAAGTCAAAATGATCAGCGTCATACGAACAGATTGAACAGACTTAATCAAAGACTACGGGTCGTGGAAAGGAACTTGAGTATACCATTCTCCGCTACAGATGATGGCTTTTAGGAAAAAAAACAGCAGGAGCTCATTATGGGCCTCTGCTATTTTTTAGGTTTTCACTAAGTGCTCTTTCATCAAAAGGACATGATAATCAGCAATGTGAATTAATCAAACGATTGATTAAGAGGTTTAAACCTAGCACAGCAGCAAAAAAGATAAGATATCCCGTTTGAACTGCTTCTTTTGGTCACTTTCAGAAAATCCTGATGTTTCCATGAAATAATTGATGGTATTAATTCCACTCTGCGCGGCAGAGGTAAAATCAGCAACACTTTCCATTACGATGTCGGACTAGCTGGGATAAAGCGTCCGTTGACTATTCCCAGTAACCAAAACCTTCGTGATGAGTCCTTTGGTAACATCATGAATAAAATCCTTCGGTATGTATATAATTGCGGTATCTTGTTGCTTTGGAGCAGCTCTTCTGCCTCTTTTTGATCAACCTCCAACGTTGTCATAATCCCATTTTAATGTGGGTTATAAGTAAGCTGTTCGATAACCAACTTCGTTTCGACAGTAGGATATTCATGTACTCGGCTCTCTTCTTTCAGTAAGTGGTTTTCAATGACTGCTGCGCCCAATAAAAAGAAAATAGGAGTCAGCCACACTCCTGCGGCTGCCTTCCTATTTTTTTATAGTACCTTTAAATAAAAGGAAGTAAAAATCATATTGTTTCTCATGTAAACACACCCTACCTAAAACTTATCATCCGAATGATTGTCTTCAAATTCATAATAACCGTCATAACTAGCTTCATCGTAAATATCGAACTGATACATATCTTCTGGAATGAGCCCGTATTTGACACCAAGCTCCATTAAATTTGTTCCTACTTCTTTCTGAATTTTATACATCTCATTTTCAGAAATGTTCACTACGCTTAACCCTTCACCGGAATCAAGCTCCAAATCTGGCAGATCCACTTTATCCTTTAGCTTCGTCTTAGAATCTAGCTTGACTGTAACCGTTCCTGAATCCAAATCATCCTCTAGTCCAAGCTTTACTTCAAATTTCACATTGGAATAGTCTTTCTTTAGGTTAAGATCGCTCATTTGTTTAATTGCTCCCTTAAAGTCAGATGGCATATCAGAGAAATCACCACCAGCGATGTTCAGGTTAGAATTCCTAGTGATGCTCTGCTTACCACCTTTTTCTCCGATAATATCACTCTTCATCGTAAACTTGATTTCCTCAGTTTCCCCGTACTCTTCATACATAAAGGAAGCCATAAGATTTTCAGAACGCTTATTTTTATTAACAGCCACATCATTTGTAACTTGGAACATAACCTGGGAATCCTCATCTTTTTCAGGAGATAATGCAACGCTAAAATATTCAAATATCTGATCATTCCCATAAGGAATATTTTTACTGTTCATTTCTATATTAACCCTTGAGTTGCCGCCTACATCCATTGTTACTTTACGGTCGATAATTTGCTCACTTTTGTCAATTAGTAATGTAGAAGAAAACCCATTTGGAAAACTGATATCCTTCATTTCTATCTTTGCATCTTTTAACCCATTAACTAATTGTTGTTTCATTTCTTTTGTATCAAGCACCTCTACGTCTTCTGCCATCGCAGAAGCCTTCGCCACTTTTTGTGCCCGATTGACTATCATGTTATGAAGCTTATTATCTTCAATTAATTGATCCATAAAATCATTTAAAAGGTTTTTAGTTTCCGATGCAGATAGCTTAAGAGTCACTTCCCTTAACTTCACCGTCTCGCCTTCATGCTTATATTCCACGCCTTTTTTTACCTTAAAGTTTTCAACCTCTAATCGGTCCATCAAGAATATTCCATACCGTTTTTGAATATATTCCTGTTCCTTCTCCGTTAATTTCAGGTCCTGCCATTCAAGGTCAGATACTTCTAAGTTGTCAGGTCCGTCATATGAGGGATCAGTCCTACGCATGAACTCTCCATATTCATCAAAATTCAAATAAAAGAATTTTTCATATAACACCGGAACCTTCAAACCGAGTTTATCTTTGGATTGGAACATTTCCATATCCAACGCATTCTCCTTTTCAACATTCAAGGCTAATTTGTAGTGACCTTGTTTGCTTATAGGATCTTGTTCAGTATTGGCAGTAAGAGATACCTTCCTCAATAATTCTTGAAACTTTTCAAAGTCTGGATCATTTCCTAATGAATCCATTTCGACATTTCCACTAAGGGTCATTTCTGAACTTGAAGGTTGCTTCATCATTTTCTCTTGGAATTCAATTGAATTGCCATACCTATTGACCCATTCCTCTTTGGAATTCTGATACGTTTTGTATTCAGCCAGAAGATACAGCTCTTTCGGGGATTTATGAATAATAGCTGCAACTGAAACAGAAATGATGATACATACTAATACTGCCGTAATAATTAACGTTTTTTTCTTGAATGGCTTTTTTGAGGACTTTTCCTCGATTTGCTCTTGCCTCATTTCGGAAGCAGCCATTTCTATTTCTGTTATTTGTTTTTCACCTATAGAAGCGCCACATGATGGGCAAAGTTTAGAATCTTCATTCACTGGCTTACCACATGATTTACAATTTTTCATTTTTTAGGTTTCTCTCCCTTTTCCTACTCACTTAACACATAAAACCCTAAAAATTAGATCATAAACAATACACGTCAATAATTTCATATTTTTGGAAAATAACAGGCACCATTACCCATCTTATTAAATTCTTGTGAATCAAAATATTCTAGATTTCTAGAAAACAATTCTCATATTCATGTTCGGAAATCTATTGCCTTCAAATATAATGAATGGCCATTGATTAATCACCTCCACCCTTTACTTGTTTTGACTAAATACTTCTCGAAACACACGTCCAATAATATCTAGGAGTAAGTTTCCCTGCACCCTCTGTATAAGTATGTAAATACTCCATGAATTTATCACTAAAGAATTTTTACTAAAGTCCCTCCCAAGATCCTCATTTCACACTCCTTTCAAAAAGAATGTTTAACTATTTATTTTGGGGAATATTACATATTTAAATCGAAACAAAAAAGAACAGGAGCCACTCTTGCACTCCCGTTCTTTCTCGATCATTTCATAAAATGATTTAACTTTTCGTTTCTTGCATCTTGTTCTTCCTTAGAAGCCAAATCGTACTTCTTTAAAAGATGAAACAATTCGTTCAGTGATTCCTGCGAACTCTCGCTTTCTAGAAAGCGAATCAATTTCTCACTTAAGTCCTTTGGTAAAAATCCCATTTGACTCTCTAATTTCAATCTGACATCTTGCTGGGAATGATTTAGATTGCATGTACCCATTTATAAATCACCTCTTACTTTATTCTAAGATAAATCTTACCTTTTTACCTCTTCTTCCTGCCTAAAGTAATTCTCTGACTTAATAAACTCTGAAGAGGTATGAGTGGCCATGATACCATGATAGCTGATATCCAGGTTTAAATGGCGATAGCGATTGATACCACGCTTCCTCTGCTCTTCGCTTCTGCTCGTATCTGTGTATCCTAGTTTTAATTAATTCAATCTCCGACTCTTGTTTGCTCTTGACTCCTTGCAAAACTTCCATTACTTCTTTCAATGAAATTTGAAAAAACACTTTATTATACAAATCGTCCAAGATCGCCATCATGTTATATCGAGTCAACTTTAAAAAAACCTTTAAAAAATATAGCAGTTTTTAACTTAAGTTGAATTAATTGAATCGTACAATGCACTTATTTGTTTGGTTATCTGGCTCCCCTTACATACAAGAAAGAAAGCAGTTATCTCCCCATACTTATTTACTTTTCCCCCTATTAATCAATCGTTTGATTAAATATAGATATGCACAATAACCCTTAAATAATTAAACTCAATCCCTTTACTTTTTTGCACAAAAAAACTGCTCAGTTCCCCTGCACACCATCAATTTAAATATACCCCCCATCTCTTGACGAAACAATGGTAGTGACCTTTCAAAGGAAACTGTTTCCCTCAGACGCTAAAGCCACATTCGCCGTGTACTGATGACTGGGTCTTAGTAAAGCGGGTTGTTCAATTGAAGTATTAGCCAGTCGAGTTTGCTACCTTTTTATACTGAAGAAGCATACTCCTCCTCAATAAAATAATTAGAATTCGAAATACGCCGATTAAAATTATTTATAATGATTATCAAATTTCATCCTCAAGACCATTCGATTTTTAAGCTAACAAGGGATTGAAATCACTATTTTTCATGATCTAGATAATATTGGTAGGTATATAAAAATTGATATTTCGATACTCTAAAAAGGCAGTTAAAAAACCAAGGAGGTAACACCATGACAGTAATTAGTGATGTTAAAACGACTTTAGCTGGATTAAAAAGTGCTCAAGCAAACTTCGAGACCTTTGCCCTTTCAACAGACAACGAACAAGCCAAACAACTTTATCAACAAGCTGCTCAACAAACACAATCAATTGTTGACAGCGTTTCTCCTCGTATTGATCAGATTGAGCAAGAAGAACCACAATATAAGCAATAAGAAATCATATAAAAAGGTTGGTTGAGGCAACCAACCTTTTTTTATATCTTTAATTTGAGGAGGAAATTCCTTGAAATACAAAATGAAGACATTAAAAAGATTCCTTTTTTTAATAACCGTTATCGGGTTTGTCTCAGGATGTTCCGGAAATTCGAATCAAATAGATAATAATAAAAACTTGAATATTTCAAAGGTACATACTAGCAGTCCAATAGAGCAATCCGTGGCCAATCAGGCTAAAGATAAGCTATTAGCAGAGGAAGAGGTTTCGGATGTTAAAGCGGTAAATAGCGATAAGGAATTGTTAGTGGCAGTCAAAGTAGATAATTTTGATCGTTTCCGTTTAAAGAACATTAAAAAGCAAGCACAATCAGACTTAGAAAACATGTTCCCAGATTATAAAATTCTTATCTCGACTGACCAAAAGATGTTTTTAGAACTTGACCAGTTGGAACAAAAGCTCGAGAAAGATAAGACTAAGATGGATTCACTGAAAAAAGACTTCAAAAGAATCAAAAGTTTAATTAAGGAACAAGCGTGATGGAAGAGGTGATACAAGCATGTCCAATAATAAAAAGAAAAAATTAGCCCCTGTCCAACAAGAATATCAGCAACTTCAAACCCAATTGGAAACAAAAAGACCAGTACTACTAAATTGCATTAAAGCTTTTATCACTGGTGGAATCATTTGCCTTATTGGGCAGTTTATTCAAAATTTTTATATTCATTACTTTGATTTCACAGATCAAACGGCTGGGAATCCCACTGCAGGAACGCTAATATTCATCGCTATGCTTCTTACTGGATTTGGAGTATATGACCGAATCGCTCAATTTGGTGGAGCTGGATCTGCAGTACCGCTTACAGGATTCGGGAATGCTATCATATCAGCTGCTATTGAACATCGAACAGAAGGATTTGTTTTAGGAGTTGGTGGTAATATGTTTAAATTGGCAGGCTCCGTCATCTTGTTCGGCGTTTTTTCCGCATTTATTGTTGCTCTGATAAAAACAATTATTTTTCAATGGGGTGGTTTATAATGCTGACGGGTCACCGTACATGGGTTTTCGATCAAAAACCTGTCATACTCTCCACAGGAACTGTCGGGGGACCATTTGAAGCTAAAGGATTGCTTGCAGATGATTTTGATCTACTTCATTCCGATTTATGGCTAAATCAAGATTCCTATGAAAAGGCTCACAAAGTCCTCATAGAAGAAGCAAGTACAAAAGCAATTGAAAAGGCTGGACTTCAAAAGGATCAGATTCAGTTTTTCCTTGGTGGAGACCTCATTAATCAAATTACGCCTACAAGTTTTGCCTGTCGAACTTTGGGTACACCGTATCTCGGCTTATTTGGAGCGTGTTCTACCTCTATGGAGGGACTGGCTCTCGGCGCTTACCTTGTTAACACTAAAGGAGCGGATTATCTGTTAACAGGTGCTTCTAGTCATAACACCGCAGTTGAAAAGCAATTTCGTTACCCAACTGAATACGGCGGTCAAAAACCTCCCACTGCCCAATGGACCGTTACAGGTGCAGGAGTTGCCTTATTAAGTAGTTCCGGAGAAGGCCCTCGAGTTACTTCAGCCACAATCGGCCGGATAATTGACATGGGATTGACCGATCCCTTTAATATGGGAGGAGCTATGGCCCCAGCAGCTGTCGATACAATTGAGACCCATTTAAGAGAACGAAACATTGACCCTTCCTATTATGACTTAATAGTAACCGGAGATTTAGGAAAGATTGGACATGAAGTTTCATTAGAAATATTAAAAAAACACGGGACCCCAATACAGGAAGACCAGTATAAGGATTGCGGATTAATGATATACAGGGATGGTCAACCGGTCCTTTCTGGGGCAAGCGGACCTGGATGTTCGGCGACTGTTGTATACGGGCATTTATTGAATCGCATGAAAAAGGGTGAAATAAAACGAATGCTCGTTGTGGCTACCGGTGCCTTGTTATCTCCCCTTTCCTTTCAACAAAATGAGACGATTCCATGCATTGCCCATGCCGTATCAATTGAATATGGCGGTGAACCACGATTATGATTTACTTTTGGGCTTTTGTCGTCGGGGGCTCCATTTGTGTAATCGGGCAAATCATGTTTGATGTATTCAAACTCACGCCTGCACACACTTTAAGTACCTTTGTTGTAGTGGGAGCTCTTTTAGATGGTTTTGGTTTATATGAACCATTTATTGATTTTGCTGGTGCAGGTGCAACGGTCCCCATTACAAGTTTCGGGAATTCTCTTGTACACGGAGCAATGGCCGAAGCGGAAAAACATGGAATAATTGGTGTGGTCTCAGGAATGTTTGAAGTAACTAGTGCTGGGATATCAGCAGCGATCATTTTTGGTATGATTGGAGCCATTATTTTTAGACCTAAAGGATAAGGAGAATGTAGCATGACTGTAGCTTCTGAAGTAAAACAATGTGTCGCGAGCCTAAAAGGTGTGGAAGCTGGACTATCCAGCTTAGCGCTCCGAACTCAAGATGATGAATTGAAACGTACCCTGCATGAAACAATGTTAGTCGTGAATGATGTGATGAAGGATGTACAAAAGCGAGTGAGTGAGTTAGAACGGGAAGAACCACAATATAAGGGGTTTTAAATACCTATGAATTGCAGGGGGTGCTAAGTAATGCCTGAATGGTTAGAAATCGTTTTACGGTCACTATTTTTCTTAATTGTTCTTTTTTTAATCACAAAATGGTTAGGTAAAAAACAAATATCTCAGCTTTCCTTTTTTGAATACGTCACTGGCATAACCATCGGGAATGTTGGCGCAGAGTTAGCCACAAAGGTTGAAGGAAATATTGTACATGGTGTTCTTTCCATTCTCGTTTTTGCATTTGCTCCTTTCATTGCAGGATTACTTTCCATGAAAAGCAAAATTGTTCGTGATTTAGTCGAAGGGAAAGCAACAATTTTTATTAAAGATGGAAAAGTCATGGAGGCCAATTTAAAAAAGGAAAAGTATACAACTGATGAATTGTTGGGATTACTTCGAAAAAAGGATGTCTTTGATGTTTCCGAAGTCGAGTTTGGCTTATTAGAGGCCAACGGTGATTTTTCCGTCATGTTAAAAAAACAAAACCAGCCGCTTACTGCTAAAGATCTTAACCTGGCCGTTGCTTCAGTCAAGGAGGCTCAGACTGTCATTATGGATGGAGAAATCCTTGATGAACCACTTTCCACGATTGGCCTAAACCGAAATTGGTTAAAAACCGAATTGGATAAGCTAGGCGTAACCATCGAGAATGTCTTTCTTGGACAAGCAAATTCCAATGGTGAATTAAACGTGGATCTTTTTGATGATAAAATTAAAGTGCCATCTCCACAAGAAAAGCCTTTGATGCTAGCAACTTTGAAAAAATGCCAAGCAGACTTAGAGTTATTTGCCCTTGGAACTGAATCTACGGCAGCTAAAGAGATGTATAGCAAAAATAGTGAAAAGCTGCAACAAGCAATCGATGATGTAGCCTATATTTTAAAAAATTAAGGTGTATGCGTTAAATCTTTTTCGGCACTTTCATAACTGATGTAACTATTCCAATAACGACGATGGTTAGACATGAAAAAAGAAAAATTCTCATACCTAAGATGAAGACGGCAGCTGTAATAATGAGTGTATCGATGACAATAATAACTATAGCAATATCTATGGAGGAAGATTTGGAAATGAATTTTGCTAACAAATCTGTTCCTCCGCTGCTTGTCTCATATCGAAGCATAAGCCCTATGCCCAGCCCAATGATAGCTCCTCCAATTAACGAACTACTGAGAATGGAAATAGAAAATGCCTTTTTTAATGGACTCAACCAATCCATAAAAAGAGAAGTCAAAAGTAATCCATGGATGCTGCTATAGAAAAAGTGACGTTCATAGTGCCAAGCATATATAAATAAAGGAATACTAAGAACTAACATGGATAACCCCGTTTGAAAACCCAAAAAATAATGAATAATAAGAGCAATTCCAATAACACCGCCATCTATTAAATGATAAGGAACTAAAAAACCATTAATTCCAATACCGATCAAAAAGCTACCAACAATTACGGCCACCACTTTTTGGAAATTAATAAAATCACCTTACCTCCCTTTCGATATTCCATAATATATGTCCAAGTTAGAACGTCAAGAATATACATGTAAAAAAAAATTTCCCCTCAGTACTCTTACTACAATTCTTGACATCACAATAAAAAAGCAGCGCCCTTTATGGGTCCTGCTTCATCTTCTCAATCTAACAAAGACACTTATTATATAAATTCATATAAAATAAGCCCAGTCCAATGACTGGGCCCTTTCATCATTATTTCAATTCTAACAACACTACATTTTCAACGTGTGTAGTCATCGGGAACATGTCGACAGGTTGGATATCAACTGTTCTATATCCGCCTTCTTCTAAAATATGAAGGTCCCGTGCTAAGGTTCCTGGGTTACAAGATACATAAACGACCTTTTTCGGTTTCATTTCAATGATTGTGTTTAAAAGAGATTCTTCACAACCTTTACGAGGCGGATCAACAACGATGACGTCTGCCGTATTACCCTTTTGATACCATTCAGCAATGACGTTTCCTGCATCACCAACGATAAATTCTGCATTTGTGATTTCATTTATTTCAGCGTTGCGGCGTGCATCTTCAATCGCTTCTGATACAACTTCCACACCAATAACTTTTTTCGCTTTTTGCGCTAAGAATAATGAAATGGTACCAATGCCACAATAAGCATCAATCACAGTTTCTTCGCCCGTTAGTCCAGCATAATTAAGTGCTTTATCATAAAGGACCTTCGTTTGATCAGGATTAATTTGATAAAAGGATTTTGCGGAAATCGCAAATTTCACGTCACCGATCATATCATAGATCACTTCGTTTCCCCATAGCAAAGTCATGTTGTCGCCCAAGATAACATTTGTTTTCTTCGAATTTACGTTTTGAACGATTGATTTCACCTGTGGAAGGCGTTCAACAATTTCCTTCACGATTGTTTCGATGAAAGGGATACTATTCGTTCTTGTAACGAGTACTATCATTAATTCGCCTGTTTGCTTGCCATAACGAGCCATAATGTGACGCAATACACCTTTATGCGTTTCTTCATTATAAGCAGGGATACCAAGTTTACTGATGATTTCTTTTACAACTTGAACAGCTTCACTAATCACTTCGTTTTGGATAATACTTTCTTTCGTTTCTACAATTTCATGTGTCCGTGGTTTAAAGAATCCCGCTATTAGCTTGCCGTCCTTTTCACCAACAGGTACTTGCGCTTTGTTACGATAATGAGTTGGGTTCTCCATCCCAATTATCGGATGAACCTTCGCATTCTCAAGTTTTCCAATGCGCGTCATCACTTCACGTACTTGTTTTTCTTTGAATTCCAACTGTCCTTCATAGCTCATATGCTGTAGCTGACAGCCACCGTATTTATGAAAGTCTTCAGTTGTAACCTCTACTCGATATGGACTATTTTCTATAATCTCCATCAAACGTCCGAAGCCATAACCTTTATTTGTCTTCATTACTTTAACTTTTGCCTTTTCACCAGGAAGGGCATTCTGAACAAAAATCGGATAGCCATCAACTTTAGCTACTCCAGCTCCTTCGTGCGTTAAATCTTCGAATAAAACCTCTATAATATCATTTTTAGCAACGGGTGCTGTTTTTTTCATATCATCTTCTCTTTTCTTTTATAAGCTAGCCTGTATTTTACCACAATCAGAGCCTTGCCACAAAACGACTCACCAATTTACGATGATTTTCATAAAATAATAGTAGAAGGAATTACGTTTTTTTCATAGTTCATGTATAAAAGCGAGGTAAAAAAAGAAAAATAAGGAAAAATAGATGAGGTGAGGAAATGGGTTTGTTTAACTCTATATCGGCCTGGAATGCAAACAGGCTAGAGAAACATCGAGTAAGTATGGAGGAAAAGGGCCTCTGTCCGGATTGTTATGGGCGAGGATACAGCTCCTTCGTACCAACGGAATATCATTTTTCCGATATACACGACTGTCCCGGCTGCAACGGTACCGGCACTTATACTGATTGGGCAGCGATGAACGGACAGCAAATGTAGATACATTCCATTAAGAAAAGTTTATTGAATGGTGGAAGTAGCGAACTATCAATAACACAAAAAAAGGACCCCCTGTTAAACAAGGGGTTCTTCTAATTTTTTTACCATATATCCAAATTCAAAGCCACTTATCTCAATAGTTTTTATTTTTTTATATCCTAACCTGTTATAGAGACGCTTTGCCCCTTCATTCACATCTTCAACGACTAAGGAAACCCTTGGGTAGCCTTTTTCCTTAGCGTACTCCTCAACATATTGAATCAGTGCACTTCCAATTCCTTTTCCTTGAAAATTCGGGTCAACACTTAATGTATCCAGATAAAAGTCATCACTCTCTGCTTCCTTGTCGAGTGTAATGCTCGAATCTTTCATTTTACGCCGTAATTCTTCAACTATTGGTTCATCTAATCCTTTGGCATCTTTTCCATGATAGGCAATGATCAGTCCAGATACTTCCCCGTTATGTTCACTAACAAACGTATTTTCATAACTCATTCGATTTCCACTTTTTCTAAAAAAATCGGCAAGAACAGCCAGTATTGTTTCTTCTTCTGTTTCGCCGGTTAACGCCTCTGCTATTTCCTTTATTGCAAGCCTTGTTAATAATGCTGCCTTTTCTGCGTCTTCTGGTGTTGCTCTTCTAATGTACACGTTACCCATTCTCCTTGCTAGATTAAAATTAAAAGGTCACCCACTTTAGTGACCTTCTTTTCATTATTTATTTGTTGGATCGTCCGGCAATATTCCTTCCGGGATGAATACATCAAAATGACGGTACTGGTTCACGAATTCAGCTGGGGCCATGCCACCAAATTCCCCGTCCAAATTAAGCATCATGTCTTTTTTTGCAGTTACTTTGATTCGATTTGCTTTTTCATAAATGACATTTTTATCATGTATATGTTCGCCGCGCATTGCCAAAGTTACGACTCGGACAATATCAGCAAGATTGGCCTTTTTCAAAATAAGTAACGTGAACATGCCGTCATTTAGGGATGCGTCCGGAGCGAGTTTTTCGAAGCCGCCGACCGAATTTGTATTGGCGACTAAAAATAGCATAATCTCGCCTTCGAAAAGCTTTCCATCATATTCAATCGATACTTCTGTCGGTTTGATAGAAGGCAGCATTTCAATCCCTTTAATGTAGTAAGCTAGCTGCCCAAGCATTGTTTTCAGCTTGATTGGCACGTCGTAGGTCAACTCCGTCAATCGACCCCCACCAGCAATATTAATGAAATATTTATCATTCATTTTTCCAATATCGATTGGCATCGTATGTCCACTGGCAATTATCTCAGCTGCCCCTTCGATTGACTTCGGTAAATGCAGCGCTCGCGCGAAATCATTCGTCGTTCCTGTCGGAATAATTCCTAGTTTTGGGCGTTTTTCTGCAGTGGCCAGTCCATTAACAACCTCATAAATCGTTCCGTCGCCCCCTGCTGCAATGACAATATCATAGCCGCGTTCAATGGCAATTTTAGCTGCATTCGTTGCATCACCAGCACCGGTCGTCGCATGTGCAGAAGCCTCATATCCGGCTGCTTCAAGCTTTGCAAGCACCCCTGGTAAACTCTTCTTAATGGCTTCCCGGCCTGATGTCGGGTTGTAAATCAACCTTGCTCTTTTCATTTCCCATCATCCTTATACAAATTGATTCCATAAATTACATATTAATCGTTCACTACATGAAAAGCAATATTCGAAAAAAAGAGGACCGCATATCGGCCCAATTCTTTATAGGCTTTTTTTCTAGAAATCTTATCAGGGAAATTATAAAGCTTTTTACAATTTTATTCTAGTAAATGGTTTAAATTTATGGGTAATGAACATTCACGCTATACGTATCGGAGACCGTTAAGATATGATTCCCTTTTCCAGACTTTAGTGTACCATTCTTTTTTTCAGTGCCTTCTTCATTTGTGTCTTCTGCTTTTACCTTGGTCGTTTTCCAGCTGTTTTCAGGTCCCTCGAGCTCCTCGACACCTCTTGCTTCAATCTTGATATCACTATTTTCTTGAAGGTATACACTAAGGTAACTGCTATCATTTACACTCCAATTACTTAAAAGCTGTCTTGGCTTTAAGACAAGATCTGTGCTTTGTCCGTTAATCTCTAATTTCAATTTTGCTGGGATAATAAGAGTAGCCTTGAGATTCGTCCTGCCTTCTCCTAAAAGACCATTTTGAACCGGTAAATCCTTGAAGCTGATATAAAGGGTATCACCGTTTCTCTCAACCATTAAATAATCTTCCGTCTTTTTCAACCGGGATTCAGCATCTGCTGTTGCAAGTTCATCATACGTCCCGAATATAGAAACTTCCTCATTGGTCCCACTTTCAACCGTCAATGGGTATGATCCAGAATCTAGAACGACCCTCTGAATTTCTTTCCCAGCCTTTTCATTGAACCCAGGTAAATTCACTGTTTTTTCTTCGCTTTGTACGGCTGCCCTAACTTGATCCATTATTCCACTTGATGTCAGCAGAATTAAACCAATTCCCGTCGTTCCAAGCAATCCTACGAAAAAAACACTAAGAATATCATATTTTACAAAGGAACTTTCTTTTCTGGAAAAATAGATATAGAAGAGAATTTCGACTCCCAAAATTATAAAAAGTAACGGCCACCAAGATAGAAGAATCGTCGTCATATTCATATTTGTAATTTGAGAAATCAGTAAAATCATACCTAAACCAACCAGAGAGACTCCCATTGAAATCGTTCCGACTCTCCATGTTCTCATTTTGTCTCCTCCTTGTCTCTCGCTTTTTTACTTCCAGCTAACAATTTAATTCCTCCAGCTATAAGAAGGATACACACGAGTCCTTTTTGAAAATAATCTCTAAACCAATATTCTAAGTTGCTTCCAACCCATTCGTCTAAATGAGGTGCAATTGCCGGAACGATAATGTTACTTGCCAAGAAATAAATTCCTATACCCACCAAACCAAGTCCTACCCATTTTTGCTGATTGACAATTCCCGAAATAATAGGCGTATCTTCAACAGGTCCTTCCCCCATTTTAGACGCTTTTTGCAATCCATCGAAAAAACTGTAAAACCAGATGATCGGAATAAGGAAAAAGAAGAAACCTAAACGTAATAAATCCAATATATAAATGGCGAATAAAAAGCCGGCCATCAATTGGATTCCGCGTTTTTGCAGTCCTAAATATAAATGACCTGCCCCAGGGAAAATGGCGAATAAAGTCGCGACCGATTTACTCTTCTTCCCGGATTCCCGTCTCTCCTCGAAATCTTCCAACACGGTCCGATCAATAAGCTCCTCACCCCGTTGCTTTTTATTCAGCTGTTGAACAGAATCAAAAAAACTGTAAATCCAGATAACCGGCAATAGAGCCATGAATATTAACAGACCCTCCATTTGTGTCATCACACTGATGAACATCACCATAATGCCAAGGCCTAAAAAGCCAATGAGAAAAATGAGTCCCCGATTCATGAGGCCGAGCTGAAAATGTCCGAGACCAGGCACGAATGAAAGGACAATTACATAGAATCTTTCTGTTTCCGACTGATCCACCATTCCCCCTGCATCCGTTTCGCTTTTAGGATTTCTTAGAGAGGTAACTACCAAGTCAAATATACTGATAAAATAAAACACCATTCCTATAATAGAAAAGGCAAGAAACGCTTCCACTTGACTAATCAATGTAAGAAAAAAGCCTCCCAGCCCTAATCCAAGCGTGGCCAGAAAATAAAATAAACCTTTATATCTCCTACCTATGTAAAAATGACCAAAACCTGGCAGAAATGATAACAAAAAAGCTATTATCGGACTTTTATTCATTTCTAAACCCCTCCTTATTTTTCTTTTCAATAGAGTCCATCCAATTAAACGTTTTATCAATAAGATCATCAGTTAAGGTCTGATTTTCCTTTATAGTACTTGATTCCACAGAATCAACGTATTCAGTCAGGGATTGAAAAACTCCGCCAGCCATTAATAGAATCGTAAAACCAGCAGCAATCAGGTAATGCCTTGTAATCGTTCTAAGAGATTTTTCTTTTCTGATTTGCTTAGCCTCTTCAAAAGATACTTTATTTAGTTGAGCAATCGAGTCCATAACAGAATCTGCAATATCAAGATCTTCAACGTTCAGACTAGATTCGGCTCTTTCCATAGCCTCCATATAGACTGCTAAACACTCATCACAGGAGTATAAATGATTTTCATATTCTATTTTTAGAGCATCAGGCATCTCATCCGCCAAATAAGTAATCCACTCTGCTTCAGAAACATGGTTCATGAAAAATCCTCCTCTTTCCAATGTTTTCTCATCCAATTCCTTGCCCGATATAGCTTTACCTCAACAGATTTGACTTGAATCTGCTGTTCCTCTGCAATTTGCTGGAATGTTTTTTCTTTTATGTAATAGCCATACACAACGTCACGATACCCCTCCGGAAGGTCATTCAGCTTCCGTAATACTTGTTTTCGCCTTTCATTTCGAAAAAATACTGCCTCAACATCATCTGATAAGCCTAAATGAGCTTCCGAGGGCTGTTCTTCATGTAAATCTTCCTTTTGCCTTTCTTTCTTTCTCTTCAAATCTATTGCATGATTGACGGCAATACGCGTAATCCATGTTTTAAAACCTTGATTTTTATATTGAGGAAGAGAAGTATAGATTTTGATAAAGACTTCCTGGGTGACATCATCTGCATCCTTTTGATTGCGTAAAACGGAATAGACGGTTCTAAAAATCGTCTCCTTATACGTTTCTATCAATATCCGGAAAGCATGATCATTTCCACCTCTCACCTTCTCCACTAACTCATCTGTCACTTCTCTCCCTCCTTTCATTTAAACATTCATATATTAGACGACACAAAAAGGAGTTACCCCTACAGATAACTCCAAAAAAAATATAAAATTAATTTCAAACTCATAAGTTCCAGTATTTCCTCGTAAAATTCTTTATAACCATGTGAAAACCGCATCACTTAGAAAAGTGATACGGTCAATTATTAACGTTTATTGATTTCTTCAACCAAAATTTTATTAACAAGTTGTGGATTAGCTTGGCCTTTTGTCGCTTTCATGATTTGTCCGACAAGGAAGCCGATTGCTTTTTGTTTACCAGCTTTAAAATCTTCAATTGATTGCGGGTTATTATTCAAAGCTTCTTCAACCGCTGTTCGTAATGCACCTTCGTCAGAAATTTGGACAAGTCCTTTTTCCTTAACGATCGTTTCTGCGTTACCACCATTTTCGATCAACTCTTTGAATACCTTTTTCGCGATTTTAGAAGAAATTGTACCATCTTCAATCAGTTTGATCATTCCTGCCAATGATTCAGCAGTCAACGCCACATCATGAAGCTCTTTCCCTTCTGCATTTAAGAAAGCAGAAACCTCACCCATGATCCAGTTCGATGCAAGTTTAGCGTCAGCACCTGAAGCAACCGTTGCTTCAAAGAAATCAGCCATTTCCTTTGTTACCGTTAAAACAGCAGCATCATACTCTGGTAAACCAAATTCTTCAACGTAACGTTTTTTTCGTGCATCTGGAAGTTCTGGAATCTCCGCAGTAATGCGTGCCTTCCATTCTTCGTCGATATGGATTGTCAATAAATCTGGTTCCGGGAAATAGCGGTAATCATCAGAGCCTTCTTTAATACGCATTAGAACTGTTCTACCTGTAGCTTCATCGAAACGACGTGTTTCCTGTTCGATTACGCCGCCTTCATTCAATACTTCAGCTTGTCGGATTTCTTCATGCTCCAACCCTTTACGCACGAAGTTGAATGAGTTCAAGTTTTTCAATTCAGTTTTCGTACCGAATTCTTTTTGCCCAACTGGTTTCAAGGAAATGTTAGCATCACAGCGAAGTGAGCCTTCTTCCATTTTACAATCGGAAACACCCGTGTATTGAATAATGGATTTCAATTTTTCCAGATAAGCATACGCTTCTTCAGGAGAAGTGATATCCGGCTCGGATACGATCTCAACAAGCGGCGTACCCTGGCGATTGTAGTCACAAAGTGAATAGTTCCCTTTATGTGTCAGCTTACCAGCATCTTCTTCCATATGAATACGGGTAATGCCGATTTTCTTTTTCTTGCCACCAACTTCGATTTCAATCCAGCCATGTTCACCGATTGGCTGATCGAATTGAGAAATCTGGTAAGCTTTCGGATTGTCTGGATAAAAATAGTTTTTCCGGTCAAATTTCGTGATTTCTGCCACTTCACAATTTAGCGCGATAGCAGCTTTCATTGCAAAATCAACAGCCTTTTTATTGACGACAGGCAATACACCTGGATAGCCAAGATCGATTGCAGTCGTATTGCTATTTGGAGAGGCACCGAATTGGTTCGGGCTCGATGAGAAAATTTTTGAATCTGTTTTTAATTCTACGTGTACTTCTAGACCAATTACCGTTTCAAAGTCCATTTTTTTCACCCCTTACAGCTTAGGAAATTGTTTATGAAAATCTGTTGCTTGCTCAAATGCGTGAGCAGCGCGGTAAATCGTGCTTTCATCAAAATGCTTACCAATCATTTGCAAACCAAGTGGAAGCCCATTAGCAGCGAAACCACAAGGTACAGAAATACCTGGTACCCCAGCAAGGTTGACTGGAATCGTTAAAATATCATTCGCATACATCGTTAATGGATCGGCAACTTTTTCACCAATTTTGAAAGCTGGTGTAGGTGTTGTCGGTCCAACGATTACATCATATTTTTCAAATACATCTTCAAAGTCTTTTTTGATCAGTGTACGTACTTTTTGAGCCTTTTTATAATAAGCATCATAGTAACCAGAGCTTAAGGAGAAAGTTCCAAGCATGATACGGCGTTTTACTTCGTCACCGAATCCTTCCGAACGAGTTTGCTTGTACATTTCAATTAGGGTTTCTGCATTATCCGTACGGTGACCGAAGCGAACGCCGTCAAAACGGGAAAGGTTTGCCGATGCTTCTGATGAAGAAAGCAAATAATATGCTGCTAGGGCATATTTAGAATGCGGAAGGGAAACTTCCTCCCATACAGCTCCAAGTCCTTCTAATACTTTTAAAGCTTCAAGCACAGAATTACGTGCTTCTTCCCCAACACCTTCACCAAGGTATTCTTTAGGAACTGCAATTTTCAGCCCTTTAACATCGCCTGTTAATGAATTCACAAAATTCGGTACGTCCAAGTTAGCAGATGTGGAATCCATTGGATCGACGCCTGAAATCGCTTCAAGAAGGTATGCATTATCTTCAACCGTTCTTGTCACCGGACCGATTTGGTCTAATGAAGAAGCAAACGCCACAAGTCCGAAACGGGAAACCCGTCCATATGTAGGCTTTAGACCGACAACTCCGCAGTATGCAGCTGGTTGGCGAATCGATCCACCTGTGTCAGAACCTAATGAGAATAAGACTTCACCAGAAGCGACAGATGCAGCTGAGCCACCTGAAGAACCACCTGGTACATAATCCGTATTCCATGGATTGCGTGTTGCCTGATATGCTGAGTTCTCATTTGAAGAACCCATCGCAAATTCATCCATGTTCAATTTTCCAATTGTCACCGTTTCTGCCTGCTGTAATTTTTGAACAACGGTTGCATCATAGATTGGATCGAAGTTCTCCAAAATTTTGCTCCCACAAGTCGTCCGTAAATTTTTAGTAACAATATTATCCTTCACACCGATTGGCATGCCAAACAGGGCGCCTCGACCCTCGCCTTTTACTAATTGGTCATCCAATTGTTTTGCTTGGTTGCGGGCGTTTTCTTCGTCTAATGTCAAAAATGCCTTCACCTTGTCTTCTACCTGTCCGATTTGCTTATACGATTCGTTAACAAGATCAGTAACGCTGATCTCTTTATTATGTAAACGTTGATGAAGCTCGGAAACTTTTTGTTCGAACAACGACATCATTGTCCCTCCTTATTCCATAATGGCTGGCACACGGATATATCCTTCTTTGCTATCCGGTGCATTCTTAACTACTTCTTCTACTGGTAATCCTGGTTTTGCAACATCTTCGCGCATTACATTTTTCATATCCAAAACGTGAGAAGTCGGGTTTACCTGATCCGTATCAAGTTCATTCAACTGCTCCGCAAACGAAATCATTTGTTCAAGCTGATTCTGAAACTGTTCTGCTTCTTCTTCCGTAATTGCCAAACGAGCCAAATGGGCAACGTGTTTTACTTGTTCCATAGAAATTCGTGACATTCTCTTCACCTCCGAAAAAATATCCAAATCGACTAAAATAGTCGCTTTTCTCCATAAAATCATCGTTTAAATCATATCAAACTATTGCACAGTAAAGCAACAAGAGATACCATGTCGAAATTCAAATATTTCTTAAAGAAAAAGAAGTATTTTCCGGGAAATATGAGAAAGTTGCCGAAATTTCCGGGGGAATTCCAAGAAGGAGTCAAATTAGTCAAATGTTCTCGATTCTTGCAAAAATCCCTTCCTAACTAGGAAGGGATTACATTTCCATTAATATGCTTCTGAAGTCGTTTTTCCTTGCATATGAAGAACAAGATAATCAGGTCCTCC
The DNA here is from genome assembly GCF_050278525.1 of Peribacillus sp. NPDC096540. Lineage (NCBI taxonomy): Bacteria > Bacillati > Bacillota > Bacilli > Caryophanales > Bacillaceae > Peribacillus > Peribacillus sp. NPDC096540. The sequence continues at coordinate 45,635 of NZ_JBNNTG010000029.1, forward strand.
TGCTTTTGAGTCTGTACCTGACATATTAAAGCCTCCAAACGGCTGATATCCTACAATTGCGCCTGTACATCCACGGTTGAAGTAGAGATTTCCCACATGAAAATCGTCACGTGCTTTTTCCATATGTTCACGATTATTCGTAATCACTGCTCCCGTCAGGCCATAATCCGTATTATTTGCAATCTCAATCGCTTCATCAAAGTCTTTTGCTTTCGAAAAAGCAACAACTGGGCCGAAAACCTCTTCTTGCATGAGCCGGGCATACGGATCAAGGTCGGCAATGATCGTTGGTTCAATGAAATAACCAGTCGTATCATCACCCTTACCACCCAAAGCTAAACGGCCTTCTTGTTTCCCAATTTCAATGTATTCCATGATTTTTTTATAAGCTTGATCATCGATGACCGGTCCCATAAAGTTTGCACCATCCTCTGGATTTCCAACGGACAATTCCTTTGTCAGCTCTAAAGCACGCTCTAGCACCTGATCATATGCCTCTGCTACAATGACAGCCCTTGAACAAGCTGAACACTTTTGCCCGGAAAAACCGAAAGCCGAATTCACGATCGATTGAGCAGCCAATTCAAGGTCCGCATCCTTATCGACAACAATCGTATCTTTGCCACCCATTTCCGCAATCACCCGCTTCAGCCAGATTTGGCCTTCATTCACTTTTGCCGCACGTTCATAAATTCTCGTACCTACTTCACGAGATCCTGTAAATGAAACAAAGCGGGTGCGGGGGTGATCGATAAGATAATCGCCTACTTCTGAACCGCTCCCCGGAACAAAGTTCAATACACCCTTAGGCAGGCCTGCTTCCTCCATCACCTCCACAAATTTAGCTGCGATAACTGGAGTAGTCGAAGCCGGTTTTAACAGAACCGTATTCCCCGTTACGATGGCTGCAACAGTCGTTCCTGCCATAATAGCAAAAGGAAAATTCCAGGGGGAAATAATAATTCCCACTCCTAGTGGAATATAATCATAGCGATTATTTTCATTCGGTCTGCTCTGTACAGGAATTCCGTCTTTTAATTTGAGCATCTGCCTTGCATAAAACTCTAAGAAATCGATAGCCTCAGCCGTATCACCATCTGCCTCATTCCAAGGCTTGCCAGCTTCTTTCGTCAGCAAGGCCGAAAATTCATGTTTCCTCCGTCGGACAATAGCTGCCGCTTTGAACAGTATATCTGCCCTTACTTCAGGCTTTACCTTACGCCATGTCTGAAAGGCCGCATCCGCTGCCTGAACCGCCTTCTCAGCCAAATCACGATTGGCTTTCGATACATAGCCTATCACTTCTTCTTTTTTAGCTGGATTAATAGAAATAATTTTATTTTCTGTAGAGATTTTCTCTCCACCAATGACTAAATCATAATTCTGACCTAAGTATGTTTTCACCATGCCTAACCCCTGTTGATACGCCTCGCTATTTGCCACTTGAGAAAAATCCGTAAACGGTTCATGTTTATACAATTGCACCAAAACAATCCCTCCCTGTTTTAAATAACTTTTCAACACTATCAATCTTATTCTAACTAAAACTGTCAAACTCTTCAAATTATGTATAAATAAGATAATTGTATTCAGGAATAATAGCCAAGCATAAAGCCATTTTGTTAAGGTTACTCATGGCTGGATTGTTCCAAATAAAAAAGATGAAGCTTGTTAAGCTTCATCTCAGTTTGTAGACAAAAGGGGCTCGGAAATAAAAAATTCCGAACCCCTTTTGAGATTCCCTTTGAATTTTGGCCCAAGGTTAAGAGAGTTGGCCATTTTTGGACCTTGCCATGTCCAATTGGCCATCTTCTTTAAATTAATGGCAGCGAAAGTGAGCATCGCCTGCATCGACAATTTTTTAAGTCCCCTTAAAGTAGTCCAACGCATACCATGCTTTTCTTTTGCATCTGCGGCAACGGCTTCGGGTTTTCCGACTTTCTCAATCACTTATTCAACAAGTGGCTCTAATATATGACTATCATGCGTATTTCCAGGTGTTACAATCGTTCCAAGTACAAAACCGTTGCGGTCTGTGGCCGCGTGAAATGAATAGGCAAACTGCTTTGTTCGTTCATCTTTGACATAGTAGCCACTCTCACGGTCAGTTGTACTTTGTTTAATTTCTTTGGTTTCTTCCTTATTAAGTTTATCTGGGGGAAAAGGTTTTTTATTATAGTTTTCACGGTCTTGATTTATTTCTTCTTGATGTCCACACGTGTTTCCTTGCGAACGAATTTCTTTTCAAATTTCCGCTTATTCGCACTATTTCACATGTGTGGAATCGACAAATACGTGTTCTGCACTTATTAACTTTCTATCGGCAGCTTTCATTAAGATGCGATAGAATATCTGTTCAAACAGGTCTGGATCTTTAAAGCGTCGCTCATAATTTTTGCCGAATGTTGAGAAGTGCGGCACTTTATCATAGAAACCGTAACCTAAGAACCAACGGTAGGCCATATTTGTTTCAACTTCTTCAATCGTTTTACGCATTGAACGAATACCGAAGGTATATTGAATGAATGTCAGTTTAACTAAAATAACTGGATCGATACTTGGGCGACCTACCTCTGAATACATATCTTTCACCAAATCATAAATGAAAGTGAAGTCAATGGCTGCCTCCATTTTACGAACCAAATGGTTCGCTGGCACCAGTTGATCCAAAGCAATCATTTCAAGTTGATATCGCTGAATAGAATCATGTTTAGAAAGCATCCTTATCACCTCAAGTTTTATACTTCTATTTTAAAACTAAAAAGACTGTAGGAAAAAGGAGTTCAATCTAAATGTTAAAACAAAGTTGATTGGAACGGAAGGTACGAGACTCCTGCGGGGAAAGTGTGTCCAAGGGAGACCCCGCAGGCGCAATGGCGCCGAGGAGGCTCCCGGCCCACCCGCGGAAAGCGAGTGCCTGGAGTGGAAATCAACAGTCAAATTTTAAAAACCTAAAAAAACTGTAGACAAACTCAATTATTATCGAGTTTGTCTACAGTCTGAGATGAAGCTTGTTAAGCTTCATCTTTTTTTATTCGTATATATGCACGGTTGGTTCATCTTGATTTGCCTCTCGAACAATAAGTGCTTCGGGTCCATTTACAGAAGTGATCGATACTTGTACGGCAATATATTTAGGGAAACGTTCCATTACAAGACCAGCTACATATTGTGTAAAGCCAATCGCTTCCGAGTTTCCATAAAACTGGATAGGGATATCGATGTTCAAGCTTTGTAATTGGTCATCCATATAAAATGCCCTGCCGATAACTCCATTAAAGTTAGGGAAATATTCTTCAACATCCTCTTTAAAATTTGTGAATGTGTTGACGTCATCCCGATATTTTTTTTCTGCACTTGCCGAAGGAAATAGGAAGTATTCTTCGTTTAAGTTTGTCCATTTTCCAATATTGTCAGAGTTCTTATCGATATTGGTATAGGAAATGAAATTCCCAGGGACTACTGAAGACTTTTCATTTTGCTCGAATAAGGCAATCGTAATCGGGACATTTTTCAGCTTGTCCATTTTACGCAGCCTTTTTAAGACTTCTGCAGCAATTTTCTCCCCTTCTTGTTTTAGTTCTTTACTATCAATTTTCTTTTCATAGGTTGCCCCGTATGCCTCTTTTTGATAGTAATGCACTGAATTCAGCGCAAGACCTATTACAACTCCGCCAAGCTTCACTGAATTATCTTTTGTTTTTACCAAGTAATTATGTTCTAAAATATGGGCAAGATAGATCGGATTTTCTTCATTCCGCTTAGCAATGTCACCTTTACCTGGATCAACCGGATTCAAGCCAAGGTTCTTTGAGGCTTTCATGTCCTTTTCTTTCAACTGACTATCGGTATATTCTCTGTTCAACCAGGATGATATCGTGGAACTGTCGAGCATTTGCCCCTCTTGAAATAGGTAATTTTTCGGGTCAAATTGAGTTTGGGCCAACCGCATCAGTCCATTTTCAAACTCTTCGATATCATATCGAGTATTTAAATTCGAAACGACCAAACCGCGGGCTTTTGATGGCTCAAACGGAAGAATCGTTTGATAATATTCTTCCGAAATTTTATACTTCGGAATAATTGCTGTATCTTTATCACTTTTGGAGTCTTGAACTACCTCTTGCTTATCCTCAAAACTAGGTGCACATCCAGCAAGAAGTAGTATAAGAATCATCCCCAAAATAGAGTGTTTCCTCATAACTACACCTCTTATTTTTTTAGTTCCTCAATCAGTCTCTCTTCATCCCATACGAGAACGCCTAGGCTTTCTGCCTTTTCTAGTTTGGAACCAGCATCTTCACCGGCCACGACCAAATCCGTTTTCTTGCTGACACTTCCAGCAACGTTAGCTCCTAGCGCCTCTAATTTTTCTTTCGCTTCATTACGTGTTAGCTGATGCAGTTTCCCTGTCAAAACGACTGTTTTTCCAGCGAAAATGGAATCGATTTCTTCTATAGAAACAGCTCTTGCCCCTTTATAGGTAAGGTTCACACCGGCTGTTTCCAACTCATTCAACAGTGCATGAACTTCCTCCAATTCAAAATACGCTACGATGGAATCAGCCATTTTTTCTCCAATTTCATTAATTGCTGTAAGTTCTTCACGGCTCGCCTTGCTTAAGGCTTCCATAGTGCCGAATTCCCTCGCAAGGGTCTTCGCTGCTTTCGAACCAACATGGCGGATACCAAGCCCGAATAGTAATTTTTCTAGCGAATTGCTTTTCGAAGCCTCGATTGCCTGAAGGAGTTTATTGACGGATTTATCTCCCATCCGTTCCAATGCTATCACTTGATCGTATGTAAGCTTATAAATATCAGCTACATCCTGTATGAGCGCTTCCTTAAATAACTGGCTAATTACTTTTTCACCTAAACTGTCGATATTCATTGCTGTCCGTGATACAAAGTGAATCAAACCCTCTCGGATTTGTGCCGGACATTTCGGGTTGATGCATCGTAAGGCGACCTCCCCGTCCAGTCGGACAAGCTCGCTATCACATTCTGGGCACTCAGTCGGCATCTGGAACTCGACTTCTTCCCCCGTTCGACGTTCTGCTAGTACATTGACGACCTCTGGAATGATATCGCCGGCTTTTTTCACGACCACTTGATCTCCAATACGGATGTCCTTTTCACGGATTAAATCTTCGTTATGCAGCGAAGCTCGTTGCACAGTCGTTCCCGCTACCCGGACAGGATCCAAAACAGCCGTTGGTGTCAACACTCCCGTACGGCCAACATTCAGCTCGATAGCTCGTAATGTTGTGATGACTTCTTCGGCTGGAAATTTGTAGGCAATCGCCCATCGCGGACTTTTTGCCGTAAAGCCTAGTTCATCCTGCTGTTCAAGTGAATCCACTTTTACGACAATTCCATCGATATCGTAGGCCAAGTTTGGACGTTGTGCAGTCCATTCTTCAATATAGGCAAGAACTTCTTCTATATTCGTACAGGTTTTTCGTTCCTTATTTGTTTTAAACCCTAGTTCATCCAATAAATCTAGACCCTCGCTATGAGAACGGACCCCTGTTTCACCTAAATCAGCAATCGAATAAAGGTATACATCTAAGTTCCGTTTCGCGGCAAGTTTTGGGTCAAGTTGTCTCAAAGAGCCAGCAGCTGCATTACGAGGGTTTGCAAAAGGTTCTTCCCCGCGTTCTTCCTTCGCCTTATTTAGAGATTCGAATGATTTTTTTGGCATGAATGCCTCACCACGCACTTCTATGGCAATAGGCTCCCGAACCTTCAATGGAATTGACTTGATTGTTTTCAGATTTTCTGTAATATCTTCACCAATTGTTCCGTCTCCTCGGGTTGCTCCTCTTACGAAATATCCATTTTCATATTGAAGTGTGACGGCAAGTCCATCTATTTTTAATTCACATACATAGGAAAAATCGTCACCTACAGCCTGTCGGACCTTTCTGTCGAAATCGCGTAAGTCACTTTCATTGAAAGCATTACCTAGGCTAAGCATCGGTGTCGTATGCTCCACTTTTTCGAACATATCCAGGATGGCCCCACCGACCCGCTGTGTTGGAGAATCTGCTGTTTTCAGCTCGGGAAATTTCTCTTCATACTCAATTAATTCACGTAAAAGCCGATCATATTCAGCATCAGGTACGGATGGCTGGTCCATCACATAATATTCATAGCTATATTGGTTCAATAAAGTTTGCAGCTCAAGAACAATCTTCTCTGCAGCTTGTATGTCCATACGTTCAATCCTTTCTAAAGAAGACTCCACCACACTTCATCTAGAAGAGCGGTGTCTAAGTCAGATATCCCTATTCTTCACCAGTAGACGCATATTCATAGCTTAGGCTTTTTCTATTGGTGCAAATTTGGCCAATAGGCGTTTAATGCCGATTGGACTTGGGAATGCAATATCCAGTTCTTTTCCTTCGCCTTCTCCTTTTACACTCACCACGGTTCCAATCCCCCATTTTTTATGGGAAGCCTTGTCACCAACGGCCCAACCAATCTCTTCACCGCCTGTTGCAGATGGGGCAGAAACAGCTCGCCCAAAGGTAGGCATTTTTCTTGTGGAAGCCATCGCAGTGTTCCCTGTTCTAGCCGGAGAACTGAATGGAGTCTGCTTTGATCTAGGAGCCGGTTTCGGTTTAAGATCTTCAAGAAGTTCCTCTGGTATTTCACCGATGAAACGTGACACTGGATTCATGCTCGTCCGTCCATACAGTGTCCGCATTTGGGCATTACTTATGAACAACTCATTTTCAGCCCTTGTAATCCCCACATAAGCAAGACGGCGTTCTTCTTCCATCTCCTCCTCATCCATGAGCGAGCGGCTATGAGGGAAAACCCCTTCTTCAAGGCCAAGTAAAAAGACTACCGGATATTCTAGACCTTTCGCCGAATGTAGTGTCATCAACGTTACCGTATTTGTAGCTTCTTCGGAGTTCTCATCTAGTTGATCAATATCAGCAACCAACGCCAGGTCAGTTAAAAAGCCAATCAATGATTTGTCCTCGCTGTTACTTTCGAATGCTTTCGTTACAGATAAAAACTCATCTATATTTTCAAGACGGCTTTGTGATTCAATTGTTTTTTCTGCTTGCAGCATCTCACGGTAACCGGTTTTTTTAATGACTTCTTCCACCAGTTCCGTCACAGATAAGTACTCCTGCTGATTTGTATAGTTAGTAATTAACGTGTGGAATTCCCTTGCTGCTTTGGTAGCCTTCCCGCTTATCCCAATCATTTCCACGGACTCAAGAGCTTTATAAATGGAAAGATCATATTGATCTGCATAATCTGCCACTTTGTCCATTGAAGTTGCACCAATGCCACGTTTGGGTACATTTATTACACGGCGAAGACTGATGTCATCATCAGGGTTTGCAATTAGACGAAGATAGGCAAGTAAATCCTTAATCTCTTTACGATCATAGAACTTAGTGCCGCCGACGATTGCATAGTTTATATTGGATTTAAGCAGCACTTCCTCCATAACCCGTGATTGCGCATTTGTTCTGTAAAGGATTGCTATATCGGAATATTTTCTACTGCCGTCCTTAGCTAATTCATTTATCTTTCCAGCTACAAATTGTGCTTCCCCTTGTTCATTGTCTGCACGGTAATAGAAAAGCTTATTACCATCTACATTCTCGGTCCAAAGATTCTTTGGCTTCCGGTTTCGATTATTATCGATGACCTTGTTTGCCGCTTCAAGAATCTTTTTCGTTGAACGATAATTCTGTTCAAGGAAAATCATATTGGCATTCGGATAATCTTTTTCAAATGAAAGGATATTCGCAATATCCGCACCGCGCCAGCGATAGATCGACTGATCTGAATCCCCTACAACACAGAGATTACGGAATCGTGAAGCTAGCAGTTTAACAAGCATATATTGAGCCCGGTTTGTATCTTGATACTCATCAACATGAATGTATTGAAACTTTCGTTGATAATATTCTAGCACTTCCGGTATAAGTTGGAACAATTGAATCGTCATCATGATCAAATCATCAAAATCTAGGGCTGAATTTTTCCGCAAACGCTTTTGGTATTCTGTATATACATCTGCCGTTACTTTTGTAAAATAATCTGACGCAGTTTTGAGGTATTCTTCTGGTCCGACCAATTCATTTTTTGCTGAACTGATACTACCTAAAATGGCCCGGTAATCATATTTCTTTGTATCCATATTACGGTCTTTCATAATTTGCTTAATGACTGATTGCTGATCCGTCGTATCTAATATTGAGAAATTCCTATTAAATCCAATCCGATCAATATCTCTTCGCAAAATACGGACACACATCGAGTGGAACGTTGAAATCCAGATATCTTCGGATGCACCGCCCAGAATGGTACGGATTCTTTCTTTCATTTCACGTGCAGCTTTATTAGTAAACGTGATTGCAAGGATATTCCAAGGTGCTATTTCCTTCTCAACCATCAAGTAAGCAATACGGTGAGTCAGCACACGCGTCTTTCCACTTCCTGCCCCAGCCATAATTAGGAGTGGACCATCTGTTGCTTTTACTGCTTTTTGTTGCTGTTCATTCAAACCTATAAGTAATTTTTCCGCTAAATATTGCATTATCACACCACCTATACGAACATTCGTTTCGTTTTAGTATACTATATTTTTTCCCTATTTACATTTTGGTCAAATTTTCATTTTACTGCCTCAACTGTTGCAAGCGCCGTTTTCAAATCTTCATAGATTACATTACCAACAACGATAACGTCCGCAAACTCCGACATCTCTTTGGCCTGCTCTACTGATTTAATCCCACCGCCGTAGAATAGCACAGTATTCTCCAAACTCTCTTTCGCGGCTTCCACCATCTGGACATCGCCATAAGCACCGCTGTATTCAAGGTAAAAAACCGGAAGTTTGAACATCTTTTCTGACATCATTGCATAAGCGCCCACATCATCCATATCCAGATTCGTATTGGCTTTCGTCAATTGAGCTACCTTACACTCAGGATTTAAGATGCAATATCCTTCTACGAAAATTTCATCCCAATTCAAAAGGTATCCGTATTCTTTGACTGCTTGCTGATGCAGTCTCATCATCCAATCCGGATTGGTGCTATTTAGGACACTCGGAATAAAATATAAATCGAATCCCGGCGTCACTGTTTCAACTGATGAAATCTCCATCACACATGGGACTGTATATCTCCTAACTCGCGCCATTAAATGAAGTACATTCTCAAGCGTAATTCCATCTGTGCCTCCAACCATAATTGCATCTGTACCAGATTCACAGACTTTTTCTAACGCCTCATCGCTTATTTCTTTATTTGGATCGAGTTTGAAAACATGTTTCCACTCGCGAAAATCGTACATTATAATCCTCCATTCACACTTCCCATTACACCATTATAGCATTAAGATTTTTCATTAAAAAAGAGAAGTGTCGATAAAATGTTTACCAACAGGAAACCTCTGAATCTAAAATCCAATATAACACGGATACGCCTGGAAGGCAGCTGCTATAGAAAACGCTATGCTCAAAATAAAAAGCCAGGAAACGAATTCCTCGGCTTTTTCTAATTCATACAATATAAAAAATCGAATTCATTAAGATTCCGTTGTTTCTTCAACGTTTTCCTTTATACGGTTAAGAGCCATGGTGTAGGCATCATTTCCGTAGTTTAAACAGCGTTTAACCCTAGAAATCGTGGCCGTGCTAGCTCCTGTTTCGTTTTCGATTTTATGATAGGTTTTACCTTCTTCAAGCATACGGGCTACTTCAAGGCGCTGTGCTAATGATGAAATTTCATTGACAGTACATAAGTCATCAAAAAATCGATAGCATTCGTCTAAATCGCGCAAGGAAAGTATCGACTTAAACAGCTGATCCGTTTCTTTCCCTCTTAACTTATCAATTTGCATGTTTCTCCCCCTCAATTTTCATGGGTATCAAAATGAGACGGCTTCTACTAAACCAGGTTGATTCGGAATAATATTGACCCAAGTTTTCCCCGGTATCAACCCTACTTCTTTATCGTTTTTCACTGGTATAATTCGACCATCCTTATTAACCCATTCTACTTCATTGGCCTTCCCCTTTTGAAGTAAATAACCTTTTCCGCCACTTTTCAAATCAATTTTGCGGCGTCCTTTATCGTCAACTATCTGATGATCGGCTTCAATGATGAATATATTATCCAGTAAAATCGGTTTGCCAGATTTATACTCGACTGTTTGCTCACCATTCGAATAACGTTTATATTTCTCTTCTGTTCCTTCATATTCATACTTAACATTGAACGCTGCCGATCCGTAGGATATCTCAATTTCCAAAGCCGATTCCCCTTGCAGACCAACCGCCTCTTCCTCTGTAAGGAAGGTAAATGGCTCTGGTGCACCGGTCAGCTCATATCCTTTTTCCTTCGCGCCCTTTTCAATATTATCAAAAGAAGTGTAGGAATTATGGGGTGCATTTCGATCTGTAGAGCGCTGAAACAAAGTACCATCATAATATAAGCCGTTCAAGTTATCAATATATCCTTTGTCCAGCATGGTTTTTGCCTCGGGGCTATTCCCATGACACACATAGATGCAGTCCAAACCTTTGGCCATTTCGATATAATAGTCCCTTGCACTCCGAACCGGTCCGATTTGGTTCGGCATTTTACTTTGATAAACAGCTAAAAGTCTGGTTATGTCGCCTTCCGCCAGCAATTCATAGACTATGTCTGCATCTGAGAGACCAGATTGTGGACGCGCTTTTAGATGATTATTAATCATCACAGCTACAGCCCTTTGCTCGGTATCTTCATTCGTGGCTACACCAGTAAGTGGAAACATGTTGGAAGGCTCATTTTTAACATCTGTATTTTTAATGACAGCTGCATCTTTCGGCTTACTGTCATCTAGTACAGGTTCTTCTTTAGTCGAACAGCCTGCTAGCAGAAAAATAGCAATAATGATGAAAAGAACTCTCTTAAATTTCATCTTTCCACTCCCCTGATTTTTTAACCATTTCTTCTCTTATATTTTAACGCATTATAGTAGGAAAGAGTATAGTTTTATTCATTACATCATATACTCCTCGCTGGGTTACCCTTATATAGGGAAGATGAGTTGTTGAAAAGAATGAAAGGGTATACACCGGGTCAGCGAAGCGATAACCTCTTTCACGAAGCAACTTTTTCAACTCGTTCTCTTCTTTAATTAGTTCAGGAACCTCCTTATTGGACATGATTCCTTTTAATTTTAAAGGCAGTTCATGTATCACCTGGCCGTGTTCAGTCAAAACGATACCACCACCAATTTCCTTCAGGCGGTTAAATGCCAAATGCATATCCTGTTTCCGTTTACCAATTAAGATTATGTCACCCGTATTTGTATAAGAACCTGCAAAACCACAAAGTTTATTGGCAAAGCCTTTTAGTATCGTATTAATACGCCATTTACCTTCACGATCAATGAGCATGAAAAAGCATTCATCATCTTTAAAGGTCAGTTCTTCATGACCAACGTCATTAGAAAGTGAATATGGCTTCGTGATTACGTTATTGACCAGTTCAATTCCAAACGGCATAGAAAATTCAAAATCTTCCTTTAAACTGAGATCCCAATCGAGCTCAAGCCGGTTAAAATCAAAATCGCTCCAGTTGATTTCCTGTGAATCGGGAATTACTTCACCATCTCGTTTTACCCATTTCCCCTTTGCCATTACAGAAACTGGTGCGGGTTCCTCTTTATCGGTTAGAAAATTAATGTTGGCAACCCTTCCAGTAGCAATATTTCCATGAAGATATTCAATGTTATAATAGCGGGCGATGTTGATGGTTGCCATATTATAAGCATCAATGACCGGAACACCTTGCTCTATTGCTATTTTGATTAAACAGTCTATAAAACCACCCTCATAAAAAGACGGAGGTGATCCATCTGTTGTATAAAAAAATTTGTCATAATGATCGATGCCCAGATCATGTATTTCTTGTATCATCTTAGGAAGATCCGGTCGGATGGAAGAATGCCTTAGTGAAACATAATAACCCTGTAGCAGACGTGACATGACCTCATCGCCTGTCATTGCCTCATGATCACAATCAGCACCAAACAAAGTCATCTTCGCCAACGTTTTCTCCGACGCACCCGGAAAGTGTCCTTCTATTTTCTTCCTCATCCTCTTAGCTTCCTGAATCCAGTGCAACATCATGTCATCCCCGTCGAGAAGCTTCGGCCATCCCGTTAGTTCACCGCCCTGTAGTACGGCATCATGCTCTAGCCAAGATTTAACTGCACCATGTGAAAATACCGTATCCTCATCGACCAATTCCGTTTGTCCATCAAAGCGACTCCACCAATACATTGTAACAGGAATATTACGAAGTTCTTTCAAAAGAGAAAACGCTTTCTTTTTTTCTAATTGCAATAGAAATGGCAAGTTATCATTGATTAATGTCGTTGTCCCAAAATGAGATGCATAACGTGAAAAAGAAAGGGGATTATATAATTGAGAAGGATGTGAATGTGGCTCAATATATCCCGGGACCAAGTACTGATTTGTGCAATCAACCATTTCGCAGCGGTCTATATTTTCAGGAAGCTTTTCGCCAACATAGATTATGCGATCATCATATATCCAGATATTCGCTTTCACCCATTTTCGTAAAGCCTGATTTAAATAAGTCGTATTTTTAAGCAGAATGTGTGGTGCCCTATTGCCATCCAGCACATCAATATGTTCACGTAGATGTTTATTTTTCCATCTATAGCGCTGTTCAAGCATAAACATTCCCCCATAATTTTTTTGAAACAAATGCAATAAAAAAAACCATTTTTAACCCAATTTCATTTCATACTAACATACTTACTGGATTAGCACAGTAATGTTAACTGAAAAATTGTTAATTTTTTGTGAAAGGATGTACTTATTATGAAGTTTAAACAAAATATTAGTATAATAAATGCACTTATGCGGATTACCTGTGGTTTTACCCTTCTATCATGGGCAACAGCAAAAATGGTTAAAAAACCTTGGAAAAACCAATCTTACTTATTTGTCGTCATGATATCTGCTATGAAAATAGGTGAAGGCATTCTACGCTATTGTCCAATCGTGGACGCTATGGAAAATGGACAAACATTAATGAAAAAAGAACAAAAAATGGAAAATAACTTTAATCCAACTGATTCATATTAAATCTTTTTCTAAAGAAGAAGCTGACTCTCTTAGAGTCAGCTTCTTTCAAATTATCAGGATAAATTGTATTGAATGGCACGATAACCGATATCTGTACGCCAAAACAAGCCGTCTTTTTGTACATGACTCAATTCTTTATATACTTCAGCTTGAGCAGAGGCTAAATCTTTTCCTTTTGCAGCAACCAGCAGCACACGGCCACCGTTTGAAACAAAAAACCCCTCGCTATTTTTAGCAGTTCCTGCATGATAAATATGAGCATCTGGATTAATCTTGTCCAACCCTTTAATGATTGAATTTTTTTTGTAATCTCCAGGATACCCCTCTGCCGCTACTACTACCCCAAGTACTGCTTCTTCATGCCATTCAAGTTGTAAATCCTTACCTAAAAGGACCGCTTCAAGTGTATCAACGAAATCCGTTTTTAGCCGCGGCAAAACAACTTGCGTTTCCGGATCTCCAAAACGTGCATTGAACTCAATGACTTTTGTCCCTTTTTCTGTAGCAATTAATCCCGCATATAAAATACCTGTAAAACGACGGTCTTCTGAAATCATCGCATTTACTGTTGGCTGTAAGATTGTTTCGACTGCTTGCTGAACCATATCATCGGAAATTTGCGGCACCGGTGAATAGGCGCCCATTCCGCCTGTGTTTGGACCTTGATCTCCGTCAAAAACGCGCTTATGATCTTGGGCGATAACCATTGGATACACTTTTTCACCATTGACGAATGCCATCAACGAAAATTCCTCGCCATCGAGATATTCCTCGATAACAACTTTGGCAGAAGCTTCTCCAAACTTAGCTCCAACAAGCATATCGTGGATTGCGTCTAACGCCTCTTCCATCGTCATTGCGACTACGACACCTTTGCCTGCAGCCAGGCCATCTGCCTTAATAACAATGGGTGCGCCCATTTTTTCAATATAAGCCTTTGCTGAATCAAAATCAGTAAACGTTTCATATTCCGCTGTCGGAATGCTGTAGTTCTTCATTAAATCCTTAGCGAAAGATTTACTTCCTTCAATGACCGCAGCCCTGCTATTTGGGCCGAACACCTGTAGGCCCGCTTTCGCAAAGTCATCAGCTAGTCCGTTCAATAATGGCGTTTCTGGGCCAATTACCGTCAATGAAACTGCATTTTCTTTTGCAAAAGCAACCAAATCCTCATGATTTGTTTCTTCAATGGGCACCAGATTTGCTACATCGGTCATGCCCGGATTTCCTGGTGCTGCAAAAACTTTCTCCACCCGTTTACTTTCAAACAGTTTGCGGGCAATAGCATGCTCTCTGCCACCCCGGCCAATCACTAGTACATTCATTATCGCACCTCATCTTTGATTAATGTTTAAAGTGGCGAATCCCTGTGAATACCATTGCAATTCCATATTCATCAGCTTTCTTGATTGAATCTTGGTCTTTTACAGAGCCACCCGGTTGAATGATTGCCGTAACGCCTGCTTTCGCTGCCGCTTCAACAGTATCATCCATTGGGAAGAAAGCATCCGATGCCAAGGCACTGCCTGTTGCTCTTTCACTGGCTTGTTCTAGAGCAATTTTTGCAGCTCCGACACGGTTCATTTGACCAGCACCAACACCTAATGTCATTTGATCGTTACATACCACGATTGCATTGGATTTCACATGCTTCACGATTTTCCAGCCAAGTTCTAGGGCTTTCCACTCTTCAAGGGTAGGTTCGCGTTTTGTTGCTACTTTTACTTCTGCGTCCTTCAAGCTGTGTGCATCACGATCTTGAATAAGTAATCCGCCTTCAATTGAAGTCAATTTTCGTTCAGGTTTTTTAGCTGCGTTGAAATCAATTGTTAACAAGCGAAGGTTTTTCTTGCTGGTTAATACTTCCACTGCCTCTTCTGTGAACCCAGGAGCAATGATGATTTCAAGGAAAATTTCATGAAGCTTTTCCGCAGTCGCTTTATCTACTTCACGGTTCAGGGCAATGATTCCACCAAAGATGGAAGTAGAATCCGCCTCGTATGCTTTTTCGTACGCTTCTAAAATGGTCGTTCCGACACCGACGCCACAAGGATTCATATGTTTGACAGCTACTGCTGCGGGCTCATTGAATTCTTTAACAATTTGAAGTGCAGCATCTGCATCATTAATATTGTTGAAAGAAAGCTCTTTTCCGTGTATTTGCTTCGCTTCAGCAATTGAGAAAACCGAACCAAGCGGTTTTTTATAAAAAGCTGCCTTTTGATGCGGATTTTCCCCATAACGAAGCGACTGTTTCAATTCATAAGTAACAGTCAATGATTCTGGATTCTCTTCTTCAGCGAGCTCTGTCATGTATTCAGAAATAACAGCATCATATGCTGCAGTATGGCGGAAGACTTTTGCAGCCAAACGGCGATTCGTTGTTTTTGAAACTCCTCCGTCTTTCAGCTCAGCCAATACGGTTGGATAATCATTGGAATCAACGATAACCGTCACATACTCGTGGTTTTTTGCAGAAGAACGAAGCATTGTCGGTCCACCGATATCAATGTTTTCAATTGCATCTTCTACAGTAACATCCGGTTTAGAAATTGTAGCTTGGAATGGGTATAGGTTTACACAGACAAGTTGAATAGGCTCAATATTATGTTCTGCAAGCTGTGCCGCGTGATCTGCATCACCATGTTTTGCTAAAACTGCTCCATGGACATTCGGATGAAGCGTTTTAACGCGTCCATCTAAAATTTCCGGGAAACCAGTGACGTCACTGATTCCAATCACGTCTACACCATTATCCTGCAACGTTTTTTTCGTACCGCCGGTTGAAATAATTTCAAACCCTGCTTCTATTAATCCCTTAGCAAATTCTACAATACCTGTTTTATCCGATACACTAATTAAAGCACGTTTCTTCATGGTATGTTGGTCCCTCCATAATGTATGTTATTTCTTTTGGAATAGCTGCTGCAAAACTGATGGATACATGCCATGTTCCGTTTCCTGAATCCTTATTTGGAGACTGTCTCTCGTATCTCCTGCAAGAATCGGTACAGTCTTTTGTGCAATGATTGGGCCCGTGTCCATTCCATCATCGACATAATGAATCGTGACCCCGGTTTCATCCACTCTAGCGTCAAAAGCCTGACCAATTGCATCCTTGCCTGGAAAATTAGGCAAAAGTGAAGGATGAATGTTAACGATTCTGTGTGAATACTGCTGTAATAATGTCGGCCCAATTAAACGCATATAACCAGCTAAAATAATAAATTCAACCTCATGTTGACGAAGTTTCTCTAAAATTTCCGTTTCAAACTCAATCTTACTTGAATACTTTTTCGCTGAAAAAGAGAAGGTTCTAATATTCTCAAGCCTAGCTCTTTCAAGCACATACGCATCTTCACGATCGCAAACAACAAGGCAGATTTCCGCCTCCAGATTTCCATCTTTAATTGCGTCAGCAATTGATTGGAAATTACTTCCGTTACCTGATGCAAAGACTGCGAGTCGCTTCATTGTTTAAACGACACTCCATTTCCATCCACAATCGTTCCAATAACTGAAGCCTGTTCACCGCATGACTGTAGATGAGCAACCACAGCGGCCGCATCCTCTTTTTTCACGACAGCCGTCATGCCAATCCCCATATTGAAAATATTGAACATTTCCTCTTGAACAAGGTTCCCTTTTTCTTCAAGGAACGAGAATACAGGCGGAATCGTCCAGCTTCCAAGCCCGATTTCAACACCGCAACCTTCAGGAAGAATACGAGGAATATTCTCGATGAATCCTCCACCCGTAATATGGGCAAGTCCCTTAACTTCAAACTTTTCAAGTGTGGACAAAATGGACTGGACATAGATTTTTGTCGGTTTCAATAATTCATCGCCTAATTTGCAATCAAACTCCGGTACGAATTCATGTAGATCCATTCCTGAATCTTCGAGAAGGATTTTACGAACTAGAGAATATCCGTTACTGTGAATACCACTTGAAGCAAGCCCAATAACAACATCACCCGCCGAAATTGTCTCACCCGTAATTAAGCGTGATTTTTCAACAGCTCCAACAGTAAATCCTGCCACATCATACTCTTCCGTTTCGTACATGCCTGGCATTTCCGCCGTTTCACCACCGATTAAAGCGCAACCTGCCTGTTCGCAGCCGTCTGCAATCCCTTTGACTATCATTTCTATCCGTTCAGGATCCGCTTTACCGCAGGCAATATAATCTAAAAAGTATAAAGGCGCAGCGCCCTGAACGACAACATCATTGACGCACATAGCTACACAATCGACCCCAATAGTATCATGTTTATCCATCATGAAAGCGAGCAGAAGTTTTGTCCCGACTCCATCCGTTCCTGAAATTAGCACAGGCTCTTTAAGGTTCAGGGAAGACAAATCAAACATGCCTCCGAAACCGCCCAGTCCATTCATTACCTCCGGACGAAATGTGCGCTTTACATGTTTTTTCATTCGATTTACCGCTTCATAACCAGCCTCAATATCGACACCAGCCTGCTTATATGCATTAGCCATTTGAAATCCTCCTCCGAAAATCACTCTTCATTTCCGACATTATTAACATTTTGCTTTTTCTCGTTCGTAATCAAAAATTTCTGTCGGATAATTTCCGGTGAAGCAAGCTAGACATGAACCGCGCGTTTCTCCAGGAAACGGACGACCAATTGCTTCGACCATACCTTCGACACTTAAAAAAGTTAATGAATCAGCACCAATAATTTCACGTATTTCCTCCACCGATTTAGAGTTCGCGATTAATTCTTCCTTTTTCGACGTATCAATACCATAAAAACATGGGTTTTTAATTGGTGGTGAGCTGATTACAACGTGAACTTCTTTTGCTCCTGCATCTTTTAGCATGCGGACAATCCTTCTGCTCGTTGTTCCACGTACGATTGAATCATCAACCATAACGACCCGTTTACCCTCTACGACCCCTCTTACTGGTGAAAGTTTCATCTTCACACCTTGTTCACGTAGACTCTGTGACGGCTGAATAAATGTCCGGCCAACATAACGGTTTTTAATTAAGCCCATTTCATAAGGAATGCCTGCAGCTTCAGCATAGCCAATTGCCGCAGAAATGCTTGAATCAGGAACTCCAGTGACGACATCGGCTTCAATCTTCGCTTCAAGTGCCATTTGCTTGCCAAGATTTTTCCGAGCTGTATGAACATTAATTCCATCAATGTTGCTATCCGGACGGGAAAAATACACATATTCCATCGTACACATTGCATGTTGACTTGAAAGCGAAAAGTATTCGGATGTAATGCCCTCATCAGTAATGACAACAAGTTCACCCGGTTCAATATCACGGACGAATTCCGCTCCTACGATATCAAGGGCGCATGTTTCAGATGCAGCGAAATACGCATTGCCTATTTTCCCTAGGGAAAGTGGACGGAAACCATGCGGATCCCTTGCCAGAATCATTTGGTTTTCTGTCATGATGACGAATGCATAAGCACCCTTCAACATGCTTAAACTGCTTTTCACAGAATCTCTCACATCGGAATAACCAGAACGTTTTATCAAATGTGCTAAAACTTCCGTATCCGATGTCGTTTGAAAGATGCTGCCCTGTCCTTCTAGCTGTGCTTTTAACTGGCGAGCATTGACGATATTCCCATTATGAGCGAGAGCCAGCCCCCCTGTATGTGAATTAAACAAGAAAGGCTGAACATTTTGATACCCGCCGCCGCCTGCCGTTGTATAACGGACATGGCCGATCGAGGCTTTTCCTGAACCGGAAAGTTCCTGCATTTTTTCAGCTGTGAATATCTCAGTGACAAGACCCTCACCCTTCGAGATAGACATCTGCTCACCATCCGTAACCACGATGCCTGCTCCCTCTTGACCACGATGTTGTAAGCTATGCAACCCGTAATAAGCAAGCTGTGCTGCATCGGGATGTCCCCAGACTCCAACTACGCCACACTCTTCGTTTAGGCTTCTTATTTCAGCAAGCATGGTATAGCTCCCTTCCAAGCTGTTTGTAACTCTTCGACGTCTGCTACCAATACCTTGTTTTCGCCGCCTGCCGTCACTACTAATTTATTATCCGCTGTTACTGAACCAATACAAACGGCATCTTCAACTAGTGCTTCAAAAGCCGCTTGATTTTCAGGACTTATAGATAGTAAAAAGCGTGATTGCGTTTCACTAAACAGTTCTGATACGAGTTCTCCAGATAAATTTACTTTTGCTCCAAGGTTACTTGCTCCGAATAGAGATTCAGATAAAGCAACTGCCAAACCACCTTCAGCAAGGTCATGAGCTGATGAAACAAGTCCTGTTTGAATTGCTGAAAGAATTTGCTGCTGACGCTTTTGTTCAACAATTAAATCAAGTTCTGGGGCACGCCCAAATATTTTTCCTTCGAGCATTTTTTGTAACTCACTGCCCCAAAATTCCACTTTCGCTTCGCCGACCACATAAATCAAATCTGATTCATTTTTGAACGTTTGCGTTGTGATATGTTGAAGATCGTTTACTAGGCCCACCATCCCAACTACAGGTGTTGGATAGATTGCTTCCCCATTCGTTTCATTGTAAAGAGAGACATTTCCCCCAATTACAGGCGTATTTAATCTTCGACAAGCTTCACTCATGCCGTCTGCCGCTTTTTCCAATTGCCAAAAGATTTCAGGTTTTTCTGGATTTCCAAAATTCAAGCAATCTGTAATTGCTAGAGGTTCTGCACCTGAACAAATAATGTTACGAGCCGCTTCAGCTACTGCGATTTTACCGCCTGTTTCAGGATCCAAGTAAATATAGCGGGAGTTACAATCCGTCGTCATGGCAAGGGCCTTATTTGTGCCCCGGACACGTACAACCGCTGCATCTGATCCAGGTGACACGACTGTATTCGTTCGGACCATGTAATCATATTGGTCGTATACCCATTCTTTACTCGAAATTGTCGGTTGCTGCAATAATGCCAAAAGGGTTTCTCTGTAATCTTCAATGTCTGGCACTTCTGCTGTCATGCTTTGGAAGTCACGGAAATATTGCGGTTCTGCAGATGGCTTGTTATAAATTGGAGCTTCTTCAGCCAATGCATCAACTGGAACCTCAGCAACGACTTCACCCTGATGAGAAAGTGTTAGGTTTTTATCATCCGTTACTTCACCAACAGCGACCGCTTCTAGGTCATATTTCGTAAACAAGTCAACGATTTCCTGTTCGCGTCCTTTTGTAACAACGATCAGCATCCGCTCTTGTGACTCAGAAAGCATCATTTCATATGCTGTCATTCCCGTTTCACGTTGCGGTACCAAATCAAGGTTCATTTTTATTCCAGAGCCAGCTTTACTCGCCATCTCAGCAGATGAGCTTGTAAGACCTGCTGCTCCCATATCTTGAATACCAACAAGAGCATCATTTTGAATTAATTCAAGGCATGCTTCTAGAAGCAGTTTCTCCATGAAAGGATCACCTACTTGTACGGCAGGCCGTTTTTCTTCTGAAGACTCCGACAACTCTTCAGAAGCAAATGTTGCTCCATGAATACCATCACGTCCTGTTTTGGCACCCACATACATCACTGTGTTGCCTACTCCATGTGCTTGCCCTTTTTTAATGTCCTTATGATCGATTAAACCGACACACATTGCATTAACTAGAGGATTTCCTTCATAAGATGGATCAAATTGAATTTCTCCACCTACAGTTGGAATTCCGATACAATTTCCGTATCCTGCAATCCCAGCAACCACTTCTTTAAATAAATATTTCACACGATCATTCTCAAGCTCACCGAAGCGAAGCGAGTTCAACATCGCAATGGGACGGGCACCCATGGAGAAAACATCACGGATAATACCGCCGACACCAGTAGCAGCACCTTGATAAGGTTCAATTGCCGATGGGTGGTTATGACTTTCTATTTTAAAAACAACTGCCTGATTGTCACCGATATCGACAATACCCGCTCCTTCACCAGGACCTTGAAGCACTTTCTCCCCAGTAATCGGGAATTTCCTTAAGATGGGTTTTGAATTTTTGTAGGAACAATGCTCTGACCACATTACCGAAAACAATCCAGTTTCCGTATAATTCGGCAGTCTGCCTAAGATTTTCTCCACCATTGCAAATTCTTCATCAGATAGTCCCATACTTGCATATAAACGATCCGATTTAATTTTTTCCGGACTTGGTTCAAGCTGTAATAACATGTGATTCCCTCCAGTTTTTTACGATGGATTGAAAAATCTTTAAGCCGTCTTTACTGCCAAGCAGCGAATCAACAGCACGTTCGGGATGAGGCATCATTCCGAGGACATTTCCTTGTTCATTTGTAATTCCCGCTATTTGCTCCAAGCTTCCGTTTGGATTTTCACCATCATAAGTGAACAAGATGCGGTTATTTTGTTTTAATTCAGCCAATGTTTCATTATCACAGTAGTAATTTCCTTCACCATGAGCCACTGGTACCGTAATCGTTTCATGTAATGAATAGCCTGTTGTAAACATGGATTGATTATTTTCAACCTTCAATCCTACATTACGGCAAATGAATTTCAAGCCATCATTACGGCGCATTGCTCCAGGTAAAAGGCCTGCTTCAAGTAAAATCTGAAAACCATTGCAGACGCCAAGAACAGGCTTTCCTGCTTGAGCTGCTTTTACAACTTCCGCCATTACATTGGAGAAACGGGCAATTGCACCTGTGCGAAGATAGTCTCCGTAAGAGAAACCGCCTGGAAGGAGAATCCCATCATATTCATCTAGATTGTCTGTGGAATGCCAAACATACTCCACTTCTTCCCCTAGTGCATCTTTTATCGCATGGTACATGTCGACATCACAATTGGAACCAGGGAAAACTATGACAGCAAATTTCATTGGGTGATAACCTCCTCAACATCATAACGGTAAGATTCAATTACCGTATTGGCTAATAGTTTTTCACACATTTCCTTCACCAGCTGATCCAAATCACGGTCCGTATCTTCAATTGTGAGTTCAATGTATTTCCCCACGCGTACATCACTTACTTCGTTATAAGTTAAACTGTGAAGTGATTGCTGAACTGCTGCTCCCTGTGGATCTAATACACTTTCGCGTAATGTGATATATACCTTAACCTTATACATGTTGAATACCCTCCAACTTTGCTAGAATTTTTCCATAAGCGTCTGTTAAACTACCTAAATCACGACGGAATACGTCTTTGTCTAATTTTTCGTTCGTTGCTACATCCCATAAACGGCACGTATCGGGCGAAATCTCATCAGCCAGGAGAATGGCTCCATCCGGTGTTTTACCGAACTCTAATTTAAAGTCAATCAATTTAATGTCCATCTCTTTAAATAAGGTTGTTAAAACCTTATTAATTTCTTGAGCTTTTTCTTTTAAAATGGCTACGTCTTCCTTGCTTGCAAGTTCTAATTCTTCAATATGGTCTTCTGTTAACAGAGGATCACCGAGTTCGTCATCTTTATAATAAAACTCAACGAGCGTTTTCTTCAGTGGTTGTCCTTCTTCAATTCCCGTTCTTTTAGAAAAACTGCCAGCAGCCGTATTTCGAACGACCACTTCAAGAGGAATAATAGAGACCTTCTTAACTAGCTGCTCTCGGTCGGAAAGCTTTTCAATAAAATGGGATGGAATATTTTCTTGGGCAAGCTTTGAAAATAGTAAGCTAGTAATTTGATTATTTAACTTACCTTTTCCAGTAATCTCTGACTTCTTTTCACCGTTAAACGCTGTTGCCGAATCCTTGTATTCCACCCATACTATTTCACTGTTGTCCGTTGCATAAATCTGTTTCGCTTTTCCTTCGTACAGCAATTCTCGTTTTTCCATCTGTCCAGACCCCCACATTGTGAATATTATGAATCTTCTTGTTATTAGTTAGGCTTGGCAAACATATCAACTGCTTAGGATGGTATGTTTGCCGCCTTTATTTTTATAAACCTAAACGATCAAAGATTACATCAACATTTTTCAGATGATGTGTAGGATCGAAACAATCATCAAGTTCTTCTTTTGTAAGCAAGCTTGTGATCTTATCATCCTTTTCAATCAGGCTTCTGAATGGAACCTGAAGCTCCCATGCTTCCATCGCTTTCGGTTGTACAGTGTCATATGCTTCTTCACGGACAAGACCTTTATCGATAAGGGATAGCAGCACACGTTGTGAGAAAATCAATCCAAGTGTACGGTCCATATTACGTTTCATATTTTCTGGATAAACAGTTAAGTTTTTCACGATGTTGCTAAAGCGATTCAGCATATAGTTTAAAGCAATTGTTGCATCCGGCAAGATGATACGCTCAGCAGAAGAATGCGAAATGTCACGTTCGTGCCATAATGCTACATTCTCATATGCTGTCATCATGTAACCACGGATTACGCGTGCCATTCCTGTCATATTTTCAGAACCGATTGGATTCCGTTTATGAGGCATCGCTGAAGATCCTTTTTGTCCTTTTGCAAAGAACTCTTCGACTTCACGTGTTTCACTTTTTTGTAAGCCGCGAATTTCCACTGCGAATTTTTCAATGGATGTCGCAATTAAAGCCAATGTGCTCATATAGTGAGCATGGCGATCACGCTGCAATGTCTGTGTTGAAATAGGCGCTGCTTCAAGGCCCAATTTTTCACAAACGAATTTTTCAACGAACGGGTCGATGTTAGCATATGTTCCGACAGCCCCAGAGATTTTTCCAACCTCTATGGTTTTTCTTGCTTCGTCGAAACGTTCGACATTGCGTTTCATTTCTTGATACCAAAGAGCAAGTTTCAAACCAAAAGTAGTCGGTTCTGCATGAACTCCATGTGTACGTCCCATTTGGACCGTATATTTATGTTCTTTCGCTTTGTTTTTCAGAATCTCAACAAAGTTATTCAAATCCTTCGAAAGGA
The DNA here is from genome assembly GCF_050278525.1 of Peribacillus sp. NPDC096540. Lineage (NCBI taxonomy): Bacteria > Bacillati > Bacillota > Bacilli > Caryophanales > Bacillaceae > Peribacillus > Peribacillus sp. NPDC096540. The sequence goes on from NZ_JBNNTG010000029.1 coordinate 69,643, forward strand.
TATCATTCGCTTGTTTAATCACATATGAAAGGGCTGTATCAACCACATCCGTAGAAGTTAATCCGTAATGCACCCATTTCCGTTCTTCACCTAATGTTTCGGATACGGCACGTGTAAAGGCAACCACGTCATGACGTGTATCTTTTTCAATTTCATTGATCCGATCCACATTAAACGTTGCATTTTCACGAAGAAGTTGTACATCTTCTTTTGGAATTACACCAAGTTCAGACCATGCTTCACAAGCTAAGATTTCCACTTCCAACCACGCGTTAAAGCGGTTAGTTTCTGTCCAAATATTTCCCATCTCAGGGCGGGTATAACGTTCAATCATTTTACTTCCTCCGTTTCAACCTGTTGATTCCATATTTTGCTTTGATTACTTTCTAAAAGAGCTTCCTCAATCGTTGGACGTAAAATATTCACATGCCCCATTTTCCGTTTCAACTTGGCTTCTTTCTTTCCATAAAGGTGAACCTTCCAATCTGAAAGCTTTGGAATTTCATCCAATAAAGGTTCCATATGTTCACCTAGAATATTTACCATTACTACTGGCTTCAATAATGCCGTATTTCCGAGCGGCCAATTGCATACAGCACGTATATGCTGTTCGAACTGTGACGTCTCACACGCTTCCATTGTATAATGACCAGAGTTATGAGGCCTTGGCGCAAGCTCATTAATGATGATCTCATCCTGATCGGTTAAAAACATCTCAACAGCCAATGTCCCTATTAAACCAAGTTTCTCCGCAAGCTGTAAGGCCTCTTGAATCGCCTTCTGCTCAGCCTGATGACTGATACGAGCAGGGACAATACTTTTATGAAGGATATTTTCAACATGAATATTTTCCGCAATCGGAAAATGACATGCCTCACCATTTGTTTTACGCGTCACGATAATTGAGATTTCTTTTACGAAAGGGATCCAGGCTTCTAGCACACATACACCTGTTTGGAGCAGGGTTTCTGCCTTTCTAATATCGGCTTCTTCCTTAATGACCAACTGCCCTTTTCCATCATAACCGCCCCGCGTCGTTTTTAACACACTAGGGTACCCTATTTTTTCTATATGAAGATAAATTTCTGAAATATCCTGTATTTCCTGATATGGAGCAACCGATGCTCCTGCATTCGATATGGCTTTTTTTTCAGTCAGGCGATCCTGTGTAAGCTTTAATAATTCCGACCCTTGTGGAAGAAACGCATGTTGCTTTAACCAATCTAGAGCGTCTGAACTGATATTTTCAAATTCATAGGTTATGACGTCACTGACATCCGCTAATCTTTTCAATGCATCAATATCATCATAAGCACCAGTGATCTCAATATCTGCCACTTGCGCACATGGACCATCTGTAGTTGGTTCAAGAACTGCTATTCTAAAGCCCGATGCCTTAGCCGACAAGGCCATCATTCTGCCTAATTGCCCACCGCCAATGATTCCAATGGTCTGACCCGGTAAAATGATTGTATTATTTAAGTTGTTCACTGCTCTGTAACACCTTTTCTCTGGTTTCGTCTCGTAAAGCCTCTAATCTATCAGCAATTTTAGAATCGAAAGCAGCTAATATCTGAGCTGCAAACAAACCAGCATTGACTGCTCCAGCTTTCCCAATTGCCACCGTCGCAACAGGTACGCCACCAGGCATCTGAACAATCGATAATAACGAATCCATACCATTTAACGCCTTCGATTGAATAGGCACGCCAATCACAGGGACAATCGTTTTCGCTGCTGTCATACCAGGAAGATGAGCTGCCCCACCTGCACCAGCAATAATCACTTTAAGGTCTCGCTCTTTTGCACTCTCTGCATATTCAAATAACAAATCCGGCGTACGGTGGGCGGAAACGACTCGTTTTTCATAAGGAATCTCGAGCTGTTCCAATGATTCACATGCATATTTCATCGTTTCCCAATCTGAGACACTTCCCATAATAACCCCAACTTGCGGCTTCATATCATCTTTCCCTCCAACACTCATATTAAGACGTCCTGAGTATGCAGATGGACGCTTATAATTATCTATATCATGTAAATTAAAAAACCGGGCAGATCGCTTCCTCATAGAGAAAGCAATCTGCCCGGAAGAAAGCCTTTGAAAAAAACACAAAAAGACTTGGCTAGTTTCCGAATTAGTCAGATGCTTTTCTCATAGTCCAATGATTTACGGTCATTAGGTAGATACTTTTGGGCCATATCCCCAGGATTATATGAGATGTATTAATCTAACTTCATCTTACCTTTACGCTATTTTAATGTCAAGATAAAATCGAATATTTTTACATGATATCAAAAAAACGTTCGTGTTTTACTCGATTAATTTCGCTTCGAATACGATTTTTCTATTAACTGGCTCATAATGAACCTTTCCATTCTCGATTCTTTCGGCAAAAATAGGTTCTTCCGTTCGTCTTACAGGAAAGTAACCTGCTGCTTTAATTCGATCTAGACATGCATCAATTGTTTCTCCATCTATAACTTCAAACTTTTCCTTGCTCTTCTTACTCACAAAACCGTTCCTTTCCCGAATTCTATATTATTTACCTTCCTTCTCATCATACTTCGCTTATATTCATTAATAAATTCTCCCTAGTATAATGAAAAGAACAGATAAAGGCAAGATTTATTCCTGAAGAAATCCATCGCTATTTTAACAAATTAATAATCTTAATATTCAAAAAATAAACACAAGGTGGAAAAAGATTATTTCTGGAATCACACCATCCTGGTTAATCGGCATGACGACTTCCTGATTATCATCCCTAGTTCTTTTTTTCGATACCCTTTCCCATTATATAAACACAAAAAAGACCAGCCAGGATGGCTGATCTTTTCAAAATGGCTTGGCGGCGTCCTACTCTCACAGGGGGAAACCCCCAACTACCATCGGCGCTGAAGAGCTTAACTGCCGTGTTCGGAATGGGAACGGGTGTGAC
>NZ_JBNNTG010000030.1:0-70089 GCF_050278525.1 Peribacillus sp. NPDC096540
CGAAACGTAAAGAAACAATAGAGCGTGTATTCGCAGATGCAAAAGAAAAGCATGGTATGCGTTGGACTACTTTAAGGGGACTTAAAAAATTGTCGATGCAGGCGATGCTCACTTTCGCTGCCATGAATTTAAAGAAGATGGCCAATTGGACATGGCAAGGTCCAAAAATGGCCTAACATAGTGGGCTCGTAGAGACCCAATCGCTTAATCTTGAGCAAAATTCAAAGGGAATTTCAAAAGGGGTCCGGAATTAAAACATTCCGAACCCCTTTTGTCTACACACTTTTATTTTTGTATTTAAATCAATCCTTTACAGCTTCTGCTTCTTTTAAGCGAATGACTGTATCTGCATCTGGTGTAGTATATACAGTTTGCTGCTGTTCATAGATGACAAAGCCGGGCTTCGAGCCATTTGGCTTCTTCACATGGCGAACTTGCGTAAAGTCTACGGGCACGGAACTCGATTGCTTTGCTTTACTGAAGAAGGCTGCTAAAACGGCTGCTTCTTTTATGGTTTCTTCACTCGGTGATTCATTCCGAATCACAACATGTGACCCAGGGATGTCTTTGGTATGTAGCCAAATTTCATCACGACGTGCAAACTTATTCGTTAAATAATCATTTTGTTTATTGTTTTTCCCGACAAAAATAAGATCTCCATCGGTGGAATAATATGTTTCAAGTTGCGGTTTTGCATTGGAAGGCTTTTTCATGCCTTTTTTCTTTTTTTGACGAATATATCCTTCTTCCTGAAGCTCCTCGCGTATTTCCTCAATATCTTTAGGTGAAGCCGATTGAAGTTGCTGATGTAGTGCTTCAAAGTATGCTAATTCCAATTTTGCTTTCTCGATTTGCTCTTGGACGACACCGACTGCATTTTTGGATTTTTGGTATCTAGAGAAGTACTTTTGCGCATTATCGGATGGGTTTTTTAATGGGTCAAGAGGGATTATGATTATACTTTGTTCATCATCATAATAATTGACCACTTCAATTTCCTTCATGCCTTTTTTCATTTGATATAAGTTAGCTGTCAGCAGTTCACCGAACAATTGGTATTGTTCTCCGCGTTCCGTTTCCTTTAATGTTCGTTCGAGTTTGCCGATTTTTTTGGAGTTCTTTTCAATTTCGTTCGCAATGAATCGATCTACATCCTGACTCTTTTGCTTTACCCGATCTCGTTCTGCCTTGCCAAAGTAATACCGATCGAGCATCGCGCTTAAGGAAGAAAACGTTCGGGAATTTCCAGTCAGGTGCTCTAGGGAAAGCATATAAAACACTTCTTTGTTGCCGTCTTGTTTAATTGTTGCGGAATATTTTTGTTCCGAAATTTCCTTTATAAGACTTGAAAATGCCGGTGGAAGAGTGGTGCTGTTGGCCAACCCTGCTCGATAAACGGCCTCCTTTGCAACTAACGGAGAAACTCCAGAAAATTGGGCAACAAGTTGACGATCGAGTTTTCCCGCATTAAAGTCGATATTTTTCCTTATATCATCCTCAGTAGCATCAAAAGGGTTATGCTTTTCTTGTGCGGGAGGCACTTTATATTCCTGTCCAGGTAGTATTGCCCGATAGCTGTTCACAGCGTAGGAGACATGCTTAATGCTGTCTAATATCATATTCCGTTCTTTATCAACTAATACAATATTGCTGTGACGACCCATGATTTCCACTATTAGCTGCTTATGTGAGACATCACCAAGCTCGTTACGCCCCTTAACCTCAAAAATAATCATCCTATCTAGTTCATATTGATAAATATCTTCAATCGTATAGCCTTCGAGATGCTTTCGAAGCAGCATACAGAACATTGGTGGCTCTTTTGGATTTTCATAGCTTTCTTCAGTCAACTGTACTCTTGAATAGCTTGGATGGGCTGATAATAAGAGTTTATGGTTCTTACCTCCAGCACGAACAACCAGGATAACTTCATTTTTATAAGGCTGATGAACTTTATTGATGCGTCCACCTTTTAATAAAGAAGCGATTTCTTCCGTCATCGCTTTCGTAAATAATCCATCAAATGACATTCTATTTTTACTTCCTTTACATAAGATTTTCTATGACTCCATTGATATTAATTGATGTTAGTTACAGAGAGTAATTTGACCTATTATTAACTCGCAAAAGTGGTATTTGCAAGTTTAAAAAACTCGATGAAGCGAGCTTTGAAATGTTCAGGTAAATTAATTTGATCAATTCTAATATGTACCTAGTTTAAACAAGCCAAAGTTGACCTTTTAAGGTGGCCTATTTTTATATGCAGTTGTTCGTCCACTTTCGTATAAGGTTCGTTCATCTTTCGCATTTCTGTTTAATTATAGCATTTTTTTGGACGAGTCTGAATAATCATGGAAGAAGAGCAGGTTGTTTTATGTATTTAGTATGCGGGCAGGTGTTGGATGAGCAGAGCTAGAGCGCCTGTTTGGTTGTATACAGGGGCCTATTTCATTCTATTCAAAGGGATGTGTGATACTTGATGGAGTTCAAGGAAATGAATAAGCAAGAAATGGAGAGCGCGCTTCAAACAAACGTTACACACGGTTTGGACGATGATGAAGTAAAGGACAGGCTGCATAAGCATGGTTTTAACGAATTAAAAGAAGGAGAAAAACAGTCAGCCATCCTTTTATTTTTCGCACAATTTAAAGATTTTATGGTTATTGTTTTACTTGCGGCGACATTGGTCTCCGGGATTTTGGGTGAATATATCGATGCGATTGCCATCATGGCGATTGTTTTTTTGAATGGAGTGCTAGGCTTTTTTCAAGAACGAAAGGCTGAAAAATCGTTGGATGCCCTGAAGGAAATGGCAGCACCACAAGTCCATGTTCTTAGGAATGGTCACTGGCTGAAGATTCCATCTAGAGAAGTCGTTGTGGGGGATATCTTGAAATTTTCGAGCGGGGATAGAATTGGCGCCGATTTACGGATTGTTGACAATTCAAGCCTTGAGATTGAAGAGTCGGCACTTACCGGTGAGTCTCTCCCGGCTGTTAAATGTTCTGATCCGATAATTAATGAGATAGAAGGTATCGGTGATCAGGAAAATATGGCTTTTATGGGAACGATGGTTACAAGAGGGAATGGAGTCGGAATTGTTGTCGCTACTGGTATGAATACTGCGATGGGGAAGATTGCCGACCTGCTTCAGACAGCTGAAACAAAAGAAACACCTTTACAGCGCCGTTTGGAGCAGCTAGGTAAAATTTTAATCGTCACTGCGTTGATATTAACGGTGATCGTCGTACTGACTGGAGTCATTCAAGGACATGATCTCTATACAATGTTTTTAGCTGGCGTTTCTTTAGCAGTTGCGGCGATTCCGGAAGGATTGCCAGCAATTGTGACTGTAGCCTTGTCGTTAGGTGTTCAGCGTATGATCAAACAAAAAGCGATCGTACGTAAGCTTCCAGCGGTCGAAACTCTTGGTTGCGCGACAGTGATTTGCTCAGATAAAACAGGTACACTGACGCAAAACAAAATGACGGTGACTAAAATTTGGAGTGGAGGTAAAACCTGGGATGTCAGCGGGACTGGATATAATCCGGTTGGGGAGTTTTCATTAGAAGGAGTTTCCGTAGCTCCGAAAAACCACAAAGCTTTGCTTCAAATGATGACATTTGGACTGCTCTGTAATAAAGCTGAACTAAACGAAAAGGGAAAACGATATGTCGTTGACGGAGATCCGACAGAAGGGGCGATGTTGGTTGCCGCAATGAAGGCAGGTTTGACAAGGGAATACTTATCTAGTCAGTTCACGATAGTGAAGGAGTTTCCATTTGACTCGGGTAGGAAAATGATGAGCGTTATAGTTAAGGATGATAAAGAGAATCATTTCGTCATCGTAAAAGGGGCCCCCGATGTATTGCTCGCCCAGAGCGACACGATTCTATGGGAAGGGAAGTCGGGCCCGCTGAATCGGGAAAGTAAGGAAAGAGTTCAACAAGACATGAGTAAGTTAGCTTCACAGGCACTACGGATGATTGCCGTTGGTTATAAACCCCTTTCGAAAGGAACAATTCTGCTTCATGAAACAGAAGCTGAACGCAATTTGACCTTCATGGGACTGCAGGGCATGATTGACCCTCCACGTCCAGAGGTGAAGCAGGCGGTTAAGGAGTGCCGTGATGCGGGAATCAAAACCGTCATGATCACTGGTGACCATGTAATAACCGCAAAGGCGATAGCTAAAGAACTTGGTATTTTAAAAGGGAAAGACCTTGTACTAGAAGGCAGGCAATTATCGGATATGGAAGTCGGAGAGCTTGAGGAAATAGTAGAAAGTGTTTCTGTGTTTGCTCGCGTTTCCCCGGAACATAAGCTAAAAATCGTAAAGGCCTTGCAAAATAAAGGACATGTAGTAGCGATGACAGGTGATGGTGTCAATGATGCACCTGCAATAAAATCAGCGGATATTGGTATATCTATGGGAATCACCGGGACAGATGTTGCCAAAGAGGCTTCCTCCTTGATATTGGTTGATGATAATTTTGCAACAATAAAATCAGCAATTAAAGAAGGCAGAAATATCTATGAAAATATCCGAAAGTTTATACGTTACTTGCTCGCATCCAATGTTGGAGAGATCTTGGTTATGTTTTTTGCGATGCTATGTGGCTTACCTTTACCGTTAATCCCGATCCAAATTCTATTCGTGAACCTCGTTACGGACGGTCTTCCTGCGATGGCTTTGGGGCTTGATGCGCCTGAAGACGATGTAATGAAAAGAAATCCTAGAAATGCAAATGAAGGTGTTTTCGGCAGAGGACTTGGATGGAAAATTATCTCTCGTGGTTTTCTAATTGGGATTTCAACATTGATTGCGTTTTACGTGGTATATCGAGCAAACCCGGCTAATCTGGCTTATGCACAAACGATCGCATTTGCTACCCTTGTTCTTGCTCAACTAATCCACGTTTTCGATTGTAGAAGTGAAATATCAATCTTTTCGAGAAATCCATTTGGTAATCTATATTTAGTGGGAGCTGTACTGTCTTCCCTTTTGGTAATGCTCGCCGTCATGTATGTTCAGCCCTTGCAAGCGATATTCCATACCGTTCCGATTTCGGGGAGGGATTGGCTTTTAGTATTAGGAATGTCGTCCATCCCAACTTTTTTACTAGCAGGAACTTTTTTAGCAAGAAAAGCACAATGAAATATGATATAATCTTTAAGGTGGTAGAGTCTTGCTCTATTACCTTTTTATTTTTATAACCTTTTATTTATAAGCTAAAGCGTTCGTGCTTAAGCTGATATATAATTAATGTAAACGCCAAGTTACTACATTATGCTTGATAGGAAGTGAAGCCATGGTTACCAGTATGACGGGCTATGGAAGAGAAGAAGCAGCAAACGAACAGGTCAAGATTTTTGCCGAAATCAAGACGGTAAACCATCGTTTTTGTGAATATACGATTCGAATGCCGCGCCAGCTTTTGGTTTTGGAAGAAAAAGTAAAGAAAAGGGCGAATCAATACATAAGAAGGGGACGGGTGGAAATCTTCATTACAGTAGAAGGTGATAGCCTAGTTTCCAAAAAGGTCAAGATCGATTGGAATCTTGCTGATCAGTATGTGAGTTTGATGGATATGGTTAAAGGGAAATACAACCTGGAAAGTTCCGTTACATTACAGGATATGCTGCAACTTGAATCAATTTTCGTGACGGAAGAAGTACCGATTGTTCCCACCGATTTGGAAGCCTTGCTAATGAAGGCTATTTCGGGGGCATTGGAAAACTTGAAAAAAATGCGGACTCAGGAAGGCCGTGAGTTGGCCCAGGATCTGCAACATCAGCTGAAAAAGTTTGGTGAGATTGTAGTAGGGGTTAAAAACTATGCACCTTCAGTTGTTGAGAAATATAAAGCACGGTTGGCAATCAAGCTAGCTGAGCTGACAGAAGGATTGATTGAGGATAGCCGTATTGTGACAGAAGCGGCCATTTTTGCTGATAAATGTGATATAAATGAAGAGCTGACGAGACTCGAAAGTCATGTGCAGCAATTTTCAGAAACGCTTACACATGGTGAACCAATCGGTAGAAAACTTGACTTCCTAGTTCAGGAGATGAATCGAGAAGTCAATACAATTGGATCAAAGGCAAATGATTCGACCATTACTAAAGAAGTGGTTGAAATGAAAAGTCTGCTTGAAAAATTAAAGGAACAGGTTCAAAATATCGAGTAGTCGGTTTATGATGAACCTATCAAGGTGACAATAGAATATGAATGGGGGACAAAAATGTCAATAAAGCTCATTAATATTGGATTTGGGAATATCGTTTCCGCAAATCGGATAGTATCCATCGTGAGTCCTGAATCAGCTCCGATTAAAAGGATTATCCAGGATGCTCGAGATCGCGGATCCTTAATAGATGCTACATACGGTAGAAGAACAAGGGCCGTTATTATTACAGACAGCGACCATGTTATCTTATCAGCGGTTCAACCAGAAACGGTTGCAGCAAGGCTTCAAGATAGAGATGACAGCGTAGAAGAGGGGTAACTAAAAGAATATGAGAGAAAAAGGTTTATTAATCGTTTTGTCCGGTCCATCCGGTGTTGGTAAAGGAACAGTAAGGAAGGCTATCTTTTCTCAGCCTGGTACGGCATTTGAATATTCAATTTCGATGACGACACGACTGCCACGCCATGGTGAAGTGGATGGAGTAGACTATTTCTTTAAAAAACGTGAGGAATTCGAAGCGTTGATTGAAGAAGGTAAACTGCTTGAATATGCTGAGTTCGTCGGCAATTATTATGGAACACCTGTGGATTATGTCCGTGAAACAATCGATTCTGGAAAAGATGTTTTTCTAGAAATCGAAGTTCAAGGAGCCAAACAAGTTAGGGAGAAATTTCCTGAAGGGCTTTTCATTTTTCTTGCACCCCCAAGCTTGACTGAACTCGAAAGCCGAATCGTAACACGCGGTACCGAGACAGAGGAAGCGATTAAAGGGAGAATGAAAGTAGCTAAAGAAGAAATAGAACTTATGGATTTGTATGATTATGTCGTTGAAAATGATCATGTGGATGCTGCTTGTGCTAGAATTAATGCAATTGTAATTGCCGAGCATTGCCGTCGGGAAAGAGTTGCTGTTTTATATAAAAAAATGTTGGAGGCGGAATAAACTATGTTATATCCATCTATTGATTCCCTATTACTAAAAATCGATTCAAAATATTCACTTGTATCAGTGGCAGCAAAACGTGCTAGAGAAATGCAAATTAAAGAAAACTGCCTTATTAATAAACCAGTTTCTCATAAATCAGTTGGTCGTGCCCTTGAAGAAATTCATTCTGGTAAATTGACTTACGATAATTCTTACGAGGAAAACTAAGCGAACACATAAGCTTGACCTATCGGGCCTGACACCCTAAAGCAAACAGGATGCGTTACATTTGAAAGTTGCTTCCTTCCTGCGGCCAAGGTGTCAGGCCTGTTTGTTTTGATTTTTAAGAAGCTCCTTAGGCAGAAGTAAGGCATAGACATCACAATTTTGTAAAAATCCATATATTACTGCGCAAATCAAATGAAATTTCTTATGTAATCCTTCATAATTAAGAAAAATAGAATGTATAGTTAGGGGAAATTTGCATGCTTATCGATAAAAAAGTTCTACTTTGTGTCACCGGCGGAATTGCTGTATATAAGGCTGCTGCCCTGACCAGTAAACTCACACAGGCAGGTGCCCAAGTTAAAGTAATCATGAGTGATTCCGCACGTCAATTTGTGACGCCGCTTACCTTTCAAGCGCTTTCGAGACATGATGTTTATACTGATACATTTGATGAAAAAGATTCTTCAGTCATTGCCCACATCGACCTGGCTGATTGGGCAGATATCATCCTTGTAGCTCCAGCTACCGCGAATGTTATTGGCAAGATAGCCAATGGAATCGCAGATGATATGGTCACGACGACAATTTTAGCAACGGAGGCTCCTGTTTGGGTGGCACCCGCAATGAATGTCCACATGTACGCTCACCCAGCGGTCCAAAAAAATATAGAGACACTTCGTACGTTCGGGTATCAATTCATTGAACCAGGTGAAGGTTATTTGGCTTGCGGATATGTTGGTAAGGGTAGATTGGAGGAACCAGAAACGATTGTAAAACACCTTAATCTATATTTCGGTGAAAGAAAATTACAACCTCTTAAAGGAAAGAAATATTTGATAACTGCAGGACCGACACGTGAAGCAATCGATCCGGTTCGTTATGTGACAAATCATTCAAGCGGGAAAATGGGCTATGCTCTTGCTGAGCAGGCAGCTGAGCAGGGGGCTGAGGTGACATTGATTACAGGCCCAGTAAGTTTGACACCTCCTTCAAAGGTCAAGGTCATCCATGTGGAATCGGCAGCAGATATGTATGATGCGGTTTTTGAACAATATGATACTAGTGATGTCGTGATCATGACGGCCGCAGTGGCAGACTATAAACCGAAATTTTATCATGCTCAGAAAATGAAAAAGAAGCCCGGTGAAAATGTGATTGAATTTGAACGGACAAAGGATATCCTTAAGGAACTAGGTGAGAATAAAACCCATCAGATATTGGTAGGATTTGCGGCAGAAACGAATAATGTTGAAGAGTATGCAAGAGGGAAATTAGCGAAAAAGAAAGCAGATATGATTGTTGCCAATAACGTTACCGTTGCCGGGGCAGGCTTTGGCACTGACACAAATATTGTGACGATTTTCAATAAAGATGGACGTGCTACCGACCTTCCTAAAATGAGTAAAGCGGATATAGCCAAAAGCATTCTGTCAGAAGTATCTCGCATGCAAAAGGAATGATGTCTTATGGATATTGCATCCGTTATTGTGGATGTACCTGCAAAACAAACTGATCGAGAATTTGACTATCGCATCCCTGAAAAATGGAAACAAGTCATCAAGCCTGGAATGCGCGTCATTGTCCCATTCGGCCCGAGAATGGTACAGGGCTTCGTGACCGGATTAAAAACCAAAAGTGATTTTGCGAAATTACGCAATATCAAAGAACCAATGGATTTGGAGCCAATTCTAAATGATGAATTGCTTAAGCTGGGTGACTGGTTGACCAAAGAGGCCATGTGTTTTAAAATTTCAGCGCTTCAGGCAATGCTTCCTGCTGCAATGAAAGCAAAATACGAAAAAGTGATCAATATCATTGAAGATAAAAAGGAGCAGCTTCCACCTCTCATTCAAAACCTTTTCGGAAAGCATGATTCATTATCCTGGAAAGATGTGATTGAAGGTGAGCATGCCTCCCTTTTTCAAAAAGAAGTACAAAACGGCAATTTAGAACTAGTGTATTATGTGAAAAACCGCCTCAATAAGAAGACGGTCCGTATCATTAAACCGTTGCTTTCCCCAGTGGAATTGAAAGAAATGGCTTCTACACTTTCCGGTAATGCAAAAAAACAACAGGAACTTCTTCAATACTTTATTGAACATCCAGAACCAGTCTCGCTTAAGGAACTGCTTGAAATGATTAATGCCTCAAGCGGCACGGTAAAGTCCCTTGTGTCAAAAGGGGCTTTAGTGGAACTGGATCAGGAAATATACCGCGACCCCTATGAAAATCGTGTGTTTGAAAAATCCAATCCCTTTACTTTAACGGATGAACAAGCAGTTGCCTTGAGGCCCATTCAGGAGAAAATAAAACATGACCAACATGAAGTTTTCCTATTATATGGTGTAACCGGAAGCGGGAAGACTGAAGTGTATTTACAGGCGATCGCTTCTGTCATGGATAAAGGTAAGGAAGCCATTATGCTGGTTCCGGAAATCTCATTGACGCCACAAACGGTGAAAAGGTTTAAGGAGCGCTTTGGTGATCAAGTAGCGGTCATGCATAGTGGTTTGTCTGTGGGCGAAAAATATGATGAATGGCGGAAAATCCACCGAAAAGAAGTAAAAGTTGTGGTAGGGGCACGTTCAGCCGTGTTTGCGCCTTTTGAAAACCTAGGCCTAGTCATCATTGATGAGGAACATGAATCCAGCTACAAGCAAGAAGAAACGCCCCGCTATCATGCGAGGGACGTTGCAATTCAAAGAGCAAAATCGTATCAATGTCCGGTCATTCTCGGTAGCGCCACTCCGACTCTTGAATCCTTTGCACGTGCCAAGAAAAACGTCTATCAGTTACTGACTCTTAGTCAGCGGATGAATAAAAATGCGTTGCCGGCAGTGGAAATTGTTGATATGAGAGAAGAATTAAGGACGGGGAATCGATCGATGTTTTCAGAGCTGCTCTTTACGAAGTTGAAGGATCGGCTTGAAAAGGGGCAACAGACTGTGTTGATGCTAAATAAACGAGGACATTCCTCCTTTGTGATGTGCCGAAGCTGTGGATTAGTGATCAACTGTCCTAATTGTGACATTTCACTCACCTATCATCGCTTTAATGATATAATGAAATGCCATTATTGTGGATTTGAGGAAGGAATGCCATCTGTTTGTCCTGAATGTGATAGTGAACATATTAGATTCTTCGGTACAGGTACGCAAAAAGTGGAGGAAGAACTTGCAAAAATTCTCCCAGATGCACGAGTAATACGAATGGATGTCGACACAACAAGTAAAAAAGGTTCACATGAGCGGTTGCTAAATGCCTTTGGTGAGGGAAAGGCTGATATATTACTCGGCACCCAAATGATTGCCAAGGGACTTGATTTTCCCAATATTACTCTAGTTGGAGTCCTTTCAGCCGACACAATGCTCCATTTGCCCGATTTCCGTTCATCGGAAAAAACGTTTCAACTGTTGACACAAGTCAGTGGAAGAGCGGGACGTCACCAACTCCCAGGAGAGGTAGTCATTCAAACCTATACGCCTGAGCATTACAGCATTGAGCTTTCAGCTATGCAGGATTATGATTTCTTTTTTGAGCGAGAGATGTATCTCCGCAGGCAAAGTCATTACCCTCCCTATTATTACGTTGTACTTATAACTGTTTCACATGAAGACTTAATGAAAACAGTGAATGTCACGGAAAAAATCACCAATTATTTAAGTTCCCGATTGAATCGGGATTCCATCGTACTCGGTCCTGTTGCTTCGCCCATTAGTCGAATCAACAATAGATATCGCTACCAATGTCTGATAAAATACAAACGAGAGCCGGATCTTAATAAGCATTTACGAACACTTTTAGAGCATTATCAAAAAGAAACGGCCCAAAATCATCTGCAGATTTCAATAGATTTAAATCCGCAAATTATGATGTAATTATTTAAGCGTTGGATGATTACCGCGAGCAGTTCTAGCTTGCGTTTTTATATAATGAAGTTTTGGTTTTTATATTTAGGAGGGTACCTTTAATTTTGGCTATTTTACCGATTGTCTTGTTTCCTGAAAAAATTTTACAACAAAAATGCGATAAAATAACAAGTTTTGATAAAAAATTGGCTAAGCTGTTAAATAACATGTATGAAACCATGGTTGAAGCTGATGGCGTTGGCCTTGCTGCACCTCAGGTTGGGGTGAAAAAGCAAGTAGCGGTCGTTGAAATAGAGGAAGGATCTGGTGTAATCGAACTGATTAATCCAGAAGTGCTAGAAGTGGAAGGCGAACAAACAGCTGTTGAAGGCTGTTTGAGTTTTCCAAGTATATACGGGGAAGTATCGCGCCCTTACCGCGTCAAGGTGCGGGCCCAGGACCGAAAAGGATCCTTTTTCGAAATAGAAGCGGAGGATTTCCTTGCTAGAGCCCTTCAGCACGAGATAGATCATTTGCAAGGAGTGTTATTTACAAGTAAGGTTTCACGCTATATTACGGAAGAAGAGTTAGAAAGGTTTGGAGAAGAATGACAAAAATTATTTTTATGGGAACACCGGACTTTTCAGTACCGGTACTTAAAAGAATCATTGACGAAGGTTATGAAGTGATTGCAGTTGTTACACAGCCTGACCGTCCGGTGGGTCGCAAAAAGGTGCTAACGCCTCCGCCAGTTAAGGTAGAAGCCGAAAAGCAGGGGATTCCTGTTTATCAGCCCGAAAAAATTCGTGAAAATGAAGAACTTGAAAAAATTATTGCATTGAAGCCTGACTTAGTGGTAACGGCTGCTTTCGGACAAATCCTTCCGAATGAATTGTTAGAAGCTCCAAAATACGGATGTATTAATGTACATGCCTCACTGCTTCCTGAACTACGTGGAGGAGCGCCTATCCATTATTCGATATTACAGGGGAAAGAAAAAACAGGAATAACGATCATGTATATGGCCGAGAAACTGGATGCTGGGGATATATTAACGCAGGCAGAAGTTACCATAGAGGAAGAAGACAATGTCGGCACACTACATGATAAATTAAGCAAGGTCGGTTCGGATTTACTTGCAGAAACATTGCCAAAGCTTTTAAATGATGAATTATATGCGATTAAGCAAGATGAAGATAAAGCAACTTTCGCACCTAATATTAAACGGTCAGAGGAAAAAATCGACTGGACGAAAACAGGGGAAGACATATATAACCATGTACGTGGCCTGAATCCATGGCCTGTTGCCTATACACTCTTAAATGAATCCATTTTAAAAATTTGGCAGGCAAAGAAGCTTGAACATAACAATCGGGCAGTGCCGGGGACGATTATTGATGTACGAAACGATGGTTTTGTCGTTTCGACCGGCAATGAGACGGCTATACTAGTTACGGACCTGCAGCCTTCAGGAAAGAAAAAAATGCCGGCGAAAGATTACTTGCGCGGAGCCGGGTCGTTCATTAAAGCAGGCATGAAGTTAGGAGAACAGAATGAAGCAAACTAAAAAGGGAGTACGTGAAATCGCTCTCGATATTTTGGAATCTGTAGAGAAAAACCAATCCTACAGCAACCTTTTACTTAACAATTTGATTAAAAAGCACCAGCTATCTGGTGTAGATAGTGGTTTGCTAACAGAAATAAGCTACGGTACGATTCAGCGGAAAATGACTTTGGATTACTATCTGAAGCCATATATAAAGCAACCGAAAAAAACGCTAAGCTGGGTTATCAACCTGCTTAGACTCTCCGTTTATCAAATGATTTATTTAGATAAAGTACCAGATCACGCAATTATTTTTGAAGCTGTCGAAATCTCGAAAAAGCGTGGCCATAAGGGAACGTCTTCAATGGTCAATGGTGTGCTTCGTAATATACAAAGAAATGGTGTAGCTCCTCTTGATGATATCAAAGATGATCTTGAACGCCTCTCAATCGAGGTAAGCCATCCTACTTGGCTAGTCAAACGTTGGGTAGAGCAATTTGGCTATGAGAAAACAAAGGAAATGTGTGAAATTAACTTAACAGCTCCACTGCAGACGGGAAGGGTTAATTTAAAGCAGATTTCACGCAATGAACTAATCAGCATTTTGACAGAAGAAGGCTATGATGTTGAGGCAAGTGATGTTGTTCCAGAAGCAATTGTTAGCTATAGAGGAAATCTTGCTCATTCAGAAAGCTATAAATTGGGGTATCTATCGATTCAAGACGAAAGTTCGATGCTAGTAGCCCATGCGTTAGGAGCCAATGACAATGATGCAGTTCTCGATTGCTGTGCGGCACCTGGAGGTAAGACAACTCATATCGCGGAAGGATTAACCACAGGACAAGTATATGCCCTTGATCTTCATGAGCATAAGGTTAAGCTCATTAAAGAGCAGGCAGAGAGGCTAAAGCTAAGAAACAACATTAAGACTATGGCTATCGATAGCAGAAGCGTTCAAGAACACTTTAATAAAGAAGGGTTTGACCGGATCCTGATAGATGCACCATGTTCAGGATTAGGCGTTATGCGCCGGAAGCCGGATGTAAAGTACACAAAAACAAAAGATGATATAATGAAACTCTCAAGTATACAAAAACAGTTATTGGAAGCAGCTGCCCCGCTCGTAAAGCAAGGCGGACGGTTAGTATATAGTACATGTACGGTGGACAAAGAAGAAAATGATAAAGTTGCTGCAGCATTTTTGGAAAACCATCCGGATTTTGAAAGTGATACAACATTGGCCACAAGAATGCCTGAAAGTGTTCAGCCATATATTGAAGGCCATACGTTGCAAGTGTTCCCGCAATATTTAAGCAGTGATGGATTCTTTATTGCGAGTTTTAGAAAGAAGGTGCTGTAAATGGCAGAGATTACTAAATCATCAAGAGTAAAAAAAGACACAACACCAGAAAAACCATCGATTTATTCATTAGAGCTTCACCAAATTAAAGAATGGCTGGTTGAAAACGGCGAGAAGGCATTCCGTGCAGATCAAATTTATGACTGGCTTTACAAAAAGCGTATTTCTAGTTTTGAAGATATGTCTAACCTTTCGAAATCTTTACGCGATAAACTGGAAGAACAGTTTACATTCACTACATTAAAAACATTGATTCAGCAAACGTCAAATGACGGGACCATGAAGTTTTTATTTGAGCTGCATGATGGATATTCAATTGAAACAGTATTAATGCGCCATGAATATGGAAACTCTATCTGTGTTACAACACAAGTGGGTTGTAGGATTGGTTGTACATTCTGTGCATCAACTCTTGGCGGCTTAAAACGAAATCTTGAATCAGGAGAAATCGTTGCCCAGGTCGTTAAGGTACAACAGGCACTTGATGAAGTGGAAGAACGCGTTAGCTCAGTTGTTATCATGGGAATCGGTGAACCGTTCGATAACTATGATAATATGATGTCTTTCTTGAAGAATATAAATCATGAAAAAGGCTTAAACATTGGAGCACGTCATATTACCGTTTCAACAAGTGGTATCATTCCAAAAATTTATAAGTTTGCTGAAGAGAGCATGCAAATCAATTTTGCGGTTTCCCTTCATGCCCCTAATACAGAATTGAGAAGTAAATTGATGCCAATCAACAAGGCCTATAAACTGCCAGACTTGATTGAAGCCATCAAATACTATACAGAAAAAACAGGGCGCCGTGTCAGTTTTGAATATGGTCTATTCGGAGGCGAAAATGATTCAGTGAAACACGCCGAAGAATTAGCCGATTTAATAACCGGAATTAAATGCCATGTCAACTTAATTCCGGTTAACTATGTACCGGAACGAGACTATGTACGTACACCTCGGGACCAAATTTTTGAGTTTGAAAAAACATTGAAAAAGCGTGGCATTAATGTAACGATCCGAAGGGAACAAGGCAGTGATATTGACGCAGCCTGCGGCCAGCTTCGGGCTAAGGAGCGCAAAGAAGAGACGAGGTGACCCTATGAGGGCAATATTTAAAACAGACCGTGGAAAAGTCCGCCAGCATAATGAAGATAATGGCGGAGTCTTTAAGAATTCGGAAGGCGTTCGCCTTGCCATCGTTGCAGATGGCATGGGCGGCCACCGAGCCGGAGATGTAGCAAGTGCAATGACGATTGACCTTTTGAAAAAAGGTTGGGAGGAATCCAGAGGGATTGAGACTGCAAATGATGCAGAGGATTGGCTAAGAAAGAAAATCTTCTTGGTTAATCAATTGCTTTTTGAACATGCCGAAGCGAATACAGAATGCAAGGGCATGGGGACAACCATTGTTGCAGCAATATGTACTGATAAATTTTCAACTATTGCCAACATCGGGGACAGCCGATGTTATTTGTATAATGAGAGTGGTTTTAAGCAGGTCACGGAAGATCATTCGCTTGTTAACGAATTAGTCCGTTCAGGACAGATTTCAAAGGAAGACGCCGAGAATCATCCACGAAAAAATGTTTTATTACGAGCCTTGGGTACAGAAATGCAAGTGGAAATGGACATTACTACGGTCATTTTCGAAGAAAGTGATTTACTTTTGCTTTGCTCGGACGGTTTAACGAATAAAGTGAGTGAACAGGAACTTGCAGAAACAGTTACCAATGGGCTGCCACTTGAAGATAAGGCGAATTCATTAATAGATAAGGCCAATCACTATGGTGGAGAAGATAATATCACCCTTGTGCTTGTTCAATTTATCGATGAAAGCGAAAGCAGGTGAACTTAATGTTGATTGGTAGAAGAATCAACGGCCGTTATAAACTGATCGAGATGGTCGGTGGCGGCGGTATGGCGAATGTTTACCTTGCAAGGGACATGATTTTGGACCGTGATGTTGCGTTGAAAATCCTTCGCATGGATTTTAATAATGACGAAGAGTTCATCAAGCGTTTTAATCGTGAAGCACAATCAGCAACAAGTCTAGCTCATCCGAATATTGTAAGTATTTATGATGTTGGTGAAGAAGATGCTATCTATTATATTGTCATGGAATATGTAGACGGTTTTACACTAAAGCAATACATACAAAAATATTATCCGATTCCGGTTGAAAAAGCCTTGGATATCATGAAGCAAATTACAGCAGCGATTTCCCATGCCCATCATAACGGGATTATCCATCGGGATATCAAGCCACAGAATATTTTGATTGATAAAGAAGGAACCGTCAAAATTACGGACTTTGGAATTGCATTGGCCCTTAGTGCAACGAATATAACTCAGACGAACGCAGTCTTAGGCTCTGTTCATTATTTATCTCCAGAACAGGCTAGAGGCGGAATGGCCAATAAGAAATCTGATATCTATTCACTTGGCATCGTCATGTTTGAATTGTTAACGGGGAGATTACCCTTTTCAGGTGAATCTGCGGTTTCGATAGCTCTTAAACATTTACAATCAGAAACTCCTTCTCCAAAACGCTGGAACTCTGAAATACCACAAAGTGTGGAAAATATTATCTTAAAAGCGACAGCAAAAGATTCATATTACCGTTATGAAAGTGTAGATTCAATGGAAGATGATATTCGAACGTCGCTTAATCCAGAGCGTTTAAATGAATCCCCTTTTGCCATTCCTGAAGATCATGATGCAACAAAGGCCATACCAATCATCACGGATGATCAGCTTTCAAGTATTGATGAGACAATAATAAGGGGACCGGAGAAAAACACTCTAGTCTATGCGGATGATGAGGATAGAGAATCTGAAGCGGCCACTAAAACAAAAAAGAAAAAGAAGAGACAGAAAAAACAAAAAACAAAGTCAAAACAAAAAGATAAAAAACGAAAAAAATTGCCCACCATTTTAGTTACCATCTTTTTAGTTCTTGCCCTGCTTGCTATTTTATCTATAACTCTTGTACCGACGATGCTTGGTTCGAAGGAAGTTACCATCCCTGATCTTAAAGGGAAAGAGTTGGATGATGCTATTACTGAATTGGTTAATTTGAAACTGGTTATTGGAAATACGATTGAGATTGAAGATGAAGAGGTCGAAAAAGACCTTGTGATTAAAACGAACCCTAAGCAAGGCAGGACGGTCAAGGTAGGTGCAAAAATTGATATTTACCAGAGTATTGGTAAAGAAACGATTTCATTGTCTAGCTATGAAGGCAGAAAGTATTCAGATGTCGAATCCTTCCTTGAAAAAATGGGCTTCAAGGACATTGTCGTGACCGAAGAATATGATGACAGTGCAGCAGGTACGATTATAAAACAAACACCTTCGGAAGGTGACAAAATCGTACCATCCGAAACAGATCTTAAGTTAACGGTAAGTAAAGGGGCAGATTTATTGAGCTTGAAGAACCTAACAGGTTTCAATGAAGCTGGACTCAATGATTACTCTAATGACAGTGGAATAAAGATTAAGGTGGAAGATAAAGTCTATAATGATTCCATTGCAGAGGGGCTTGTTATATCACAGTCGCCTGAAGCGGGTACTAGAGTCGAACAAGGCAGTACTGTGGAAGTAGTCCTTTCAAAAGGGAAAGAAGAAATCCCTCCAAAAAAGGTAACAGAGGAAATTACGATTGAGTATGATCCAGTAGAGCCAGGCAAAGCGCAAGAGATCCAAATTTTCATTGAAGATATCAACAATAGCATGACGGAGCCACAAGAATCATTTTTTATCGTAGAAACTGAAAAACGAAAGATTGATCTAATGGTATCTCCAGATAAGAAAGCCGGATATAAAGTCATGCGGGACAATCAGGTCATTATCGACCAAGCCGTCTCTTATCCAAAATAAATTTATTAAATTAGGAGTGTGGCTATGCCCGAAGGAAAAATTATTAAAGCATTAAGTGGATTTTATTATGTTCTTGATGGAGAAGAGGTTTTTCAATGCCGAGGCCGTGGAGTATTCCGGAAAAATAAGGTAACGCCCCTTGTTGGTGATTATGTGGTTTATCAAGCGGATAATAAAACAGATGGGACTGTAACCGAAATAAAGCCACGTAAGAATGAATTGATTCGTCCGCAGATATCAAATGTAGATCAAGCCATTCTTGTGTTTTCGGCTGTTGAACCTGATTTTAGCCCAGCCTTGCTTGATAGATTTCTCGTTCTTATTGAAGATAACGAAATCGAACCCATAATTGTCGTAACGAAGATGGACTTAGTGACTGCTGAGAGCCAAGAGAAATTGTCTCAGTATATCAAAGACTATCAGAAGTTGGGCTATACAGTGCTGGAGACTTCTTCAGTTTCCACTGGTGGCATTGAAGAGCTTGTTCCTTATATAGAAGGGAAAACAAGTGTATTTGCCGGTCAGTCAGGGGTTGGGAAATCCTCATTACTGAATGCAATCAATCCTGAATTGGCTCTAAAGACAGATGATATATCGTCCCACTTAGGACGAGGAAAGCACACCACTCGTCATGTGGAATTGATTCATATTGGTTCTGGACTTGTTGCGGATACACCTGGATTCAGTTCACTTGAATTTATGGAAATGGAAGCTGAACGCTTATCCTATTGCTTCCCAGAAATGCATAAGTATGGAGAAAACTGTAAATTCAGGGCTTGCTTACATGACAAAGAGCCGAAGTGTGCTGTGAAGGAAGCGGTTGATACAGGGGAGATTCCACGGTATCGATATGAGCACTATATGCAGTTTATAGAGGAAATTAGAGATAGAAAGCCGAGGTATTAGAATGGTTAAAATTGCACCATCCATTTTATCAGCTGATTTTGCAAAACTTGGAGAAGAGATTCTGGATGTGGAAAGGGGCGGTGCGGACTTTATCCATGTGGATGTCATGGATGGTCATTTCGTGCCCAATATTACGATAGGCTCATTAATTGTCGATGCTATCCGACCGGTTACAAGGCTTCCGCTTGACGTCCATTTGATGATTGAACACCCTGATCGTTATATCGAAGCATTTGCGAAAGCAGGAGCTGATTATATAACTGTGCATGTTGAGGCATGCACGCATTTGCATCGCACGGTTCAGTTAATTAAATCTTTTGGTGTGAATGCAGGCGTTGTGCTTAATCCGGCTACTCCCGCTTCTATGATTCAGCCTATCATCGAGGATATTGACATGGTGTTGTTAATGACTGTTAACCCAGGGTTTGGCGGGCAAAAGTTCATCTCTTCCGTACTTCCGAAAATTGCTGAAGTGAAGGCAATGGCAGACATTTATAATCCAAAGCTTGAAATTGAGATTGATGGCGGAGTAAATGAAGAAACGGCTAAACTTTGTATCGAACAAGGGGCAACCGTCCTTGTGGCCGGATCAGCCATATATAATCAAGAAGATCGACACGCAGCCATTCAAAGGATTCGTGGAAACTAAAAGAAAAAAGCCGACATTATCATATTCGTATGATAGTGATCGGCTTTTTTTACACAGAAAGTATGTGCTAATATTTAAAAATGATGTTTCTGTAACGATATGAAAGATAAGAATATTTTATTAAAAAGGATGATTGCATGATTATTAGTATAATGGCTGGGGGCCCTGAGTATTTGTGGCCTGATTTAAAAATATATAAAGAGATAACTGATTTGTGGGTCGGAGTCGATAGGGGAGTGTGGGCGCTGCTTGAAAATGATATAGAGCCTGGGTACGTATTCGGCGATTTTGATTCAGTTTCAGAAGATGAATACTTGAGTATTCAACAAAGACTGGAACATATCAATCTATATCCTTCTGAGAAGGATGAAACGGATCTAGAGATTGCTTTTAAATGGGCTGTAGAGCAAAAACCAAGTGAAATTCATATATTAGGTGCTACAGGAGGGAGATTGGATCATTTTCTTGGTAATATCCAGTTACTTCAGAAAGAGAGCATCCTTCCTGTTCATAAGGAAATAGATATGTACATAGTTGATAAACAAAATATATTTTCAGTAAAGATACCGGGCTCCTATAAGGTCTCTGCTTTGAAAGACAAGAAGTATATGTCCCTACTCCCTGTTACGGCAGAAGTCACCGGCATTACACTCTCAGGCTTCAAATATCCGCTAAATAACGCAAGGCTGGAGATAGGGTCGACACTCTGCATCAGCAATGAACTAATTTCTGAATGTGGGAATGTTTCATTTGAGGAAGGCATATTAATGGTGATAAGAAGCAGTGATTAAAATTCATGCTTAGAGCAGATTCGGATATATACGATCATCCTATATCTGCTTAAAAGCTTATGTTGTAATAGAAAAAATTCCACTTCATCTTATTTGTGGGATGCAAAGAGGAGGGGCATGATGAAATTTTATACGATTAAATTGCCAAAAGTTCTGGGCAGTTTGGTAAGGGCTATGCTCGGAGCGTTTAAAAAAGGCTGATACTTATCTCCACATAACACCTCTCTATTTAGGGGGGGTGTTATTTTTTCGGAATTACTGGGGGACAATGAAAAGAATAGGCAAGCCATTAATGGGTGATGACTTTCTTGAATGCGGACTAGGCCAAAACAAATAAAGCATACCCATTAAAAATGCAGCCATTTCAAATAAAAAGGCATCCTGAGAGGATGCCGTAACATTATACGCGTTCTACTTTGCCCGATTTAAGAGCTCTTGCAGAAACGTATACACGTTTAGGTTTACCGTCAACTAAAATACGTACTTTTTGAAGGTTAGCGCCCCATGTACGCTTGCTAGCGTTCATTGCGTGAGAGCGGCTGTTACCAGAACGAGTTCTTCTTCCAGTGATTACACATTTACGTGCCATGTTAAATTCCCTCCTAACTACAACAAGCTTAAGTTTTTCAAAGTCATCTTAAGTCTTTGTAAAATACTTTAATAATTTATCATACCTACCGTGAGAATGCAATACTTCAGTTAATTACTTTCAAGAAAAAAACCTTGACATACATACTTTAAAATTGAATTATAATAAGAACCGTAAGACATTTACTTTTAAAACAATAGACATTATAGTAAAATGTCTTTAGTTGATTTGATTTTTGGGAGGGAAAAGAAAATGTCTATCGAATTACAAACAAAATATGGACAAATTGATATCTCTAATGATGTGATCGCTACTGTAGCCGGCGGCGCAGCTGTGGATTGCTATGGAATTATAGGAATGGCTTCCAAAAAACAATTTAAAGACGGCATTGCCGAAATTTTAAGAAAAGAAAACTTTACTAAGGGTGTAATAGTGCGTCAAGTAGAGGAAGAAGTTCATATCGATATGTATATTATCGTGAGTTATGGAACTAAAATCTCGGAAGTTGCACATAATGTGCAATCAAAGGTAAAATACACTTTGGACAAAACTGTCGGATTAGCTGTTGAATCCGTTAACATTTTTGTCCAGGGAGTTCGTGTAACGAACCCTTAAGCAATAGGAGGAAAGTTTTGTGTCAATTACAAGTTTAAACGGAAAGCGCTTTGCAGAAATGATCATTCAAGGAGCCAATCATTTAGCAGCTAATGCCCAAATGGTTGATGCATTGAATGTTTTCCCTGTTCCGGATGGTGATACTGGAACAAATATGAATTTATCAATGACTTCCGGAGCGAAGGAAGTACAAAATAATGTGCAGGAACATATCGGGAAAGTGGGTACTTCCCTTTCAAGAGGCCTATTAATGGGTGCACGCGGTAATTCTGGGGTTATCCTTTCACAACTTTTCCGAGGTTTTGCTAAAGCGATTGAGCATAAATCGGAAATTAATAGTGAAGAATTTGCCCAAGCCTTTGAAGCAGGTGTTCAGACAGCGTATAAAGCCGTTATGAAGCCTGTTGAAGGTACCATTTTAACGGTTGCGAAAGATGCTGCAAAGCAAGCGGTTTCATCAGCAGCAAAGCACCAGGACCTTATTCAGGTAATGGAGGAAATCGTAACTGAGGCTAATGCTTCATTAAAACGCACACCGGATCTTCTTCCTGTATTAAAAGAAGTGGGAGTCGTAGACAGTGGCGGACAAGGGTTGGTTTTCGTGTATGAAGGCTTCCTCGCTGTATTGAAAGGTGAAGCTCTTCCTGTCCGTTCAGCAAATGGTCCAAGCATGGATGACTTGGTTAGTGCTGAACATCATATGAACGTACAAGGACAAATGAACACTGAAGATATCGTGTTTGGCTATTGCACAGAATTCATGGTCCGATTGGAAAGCGGCAAACTGGCTAACGATTCGTTTGATGAAGAAAAGTTCCGCAACGATTTAAGTGAATACGGAGATTCATTATTAGTCATCTCTGATGATGAAGTTGTAAAAGTGCATATTCACTCTGAACAGCCTGGTAACTGTCTTAATTATGGACAGCAATATGGTAGTTTAATCAAGTTGAAAATCGATAATATGCGAGAACAGCATACAGCGATTGTCGGTGAAACGAATGTGCCGCTTCAAACGAAGCCAAAATCGAAAGAAAAATACGGTGTTGTGTCTGTAGCGATGGGCACAGGGATCAGCGAGCTATTCAAAAGCATCGGGGCTAAATCGGTTATTGAAGGCGGACAAACGATGAACCCTAGCACAGAAGACATTGTTAAAGCAGTCGAAGAGGCGCATGCCGAACATGTCATCATCTTACCTAATAATAAAAATATTATTATGGCTGCCAATCAAGCTGCAGATGTTCTGGGAGATTATGTGACTGTTATTCCTACGAAAACAGTGCCTCAGGGCATGGCTGCATTGTTGGCTTTTAATCCATCACAAGATTCTTCTGAGAATAAAAAAGCGATGATTGAAGCCCTTTCACATGTGAAAACGGGTCAGATTACTTATGCTGTCCGGGATACGAATATTGATGGCCTTACAATCAAGACCGGAGACTTCATGGGAATCGATGAAGGAACCATCAAAGTGAAAGATAAAGACAAATCTCAGGCTGCAAAGGACCTACTTTCTGAGATGATTAATGAAGATTCCGAAATCCTGACGATTTTATATGGAGAAGATGCAACTAAAGAAGAAGTAGAGGACCTAGTTGCATTTTGTAATGAGAATTTTGAAGACGTTGAAGTTGAAGTCCATAACGGAAAACAACCGTTATATTCTTTCATTTTTTCAATTGAATAATTAAGGCATCATTAAAATAAGGGACTGATTCGTCTCTTTGTTATGAATGATACTGAAAGAATAAAAAGCAATAAACTGCATATGTCATTAGGCTATGCAGTTTATTTTTTTCGATATTAAGGGTAATAAACAGCTTGAATGGAGCGACTGTAAATTTGGGTACCATAGAAATAACTCCCAGCGTTTTTCCTTTGAGTTCAGTGCTAAAGAAGGAGGAGTAGATTATGAAATTTAGAAGTGTATTTGATATTATTGGCCCTGTAATGATTGGTCCTTCTAGCTCTCATACAGCAGGAGCTGCAAGAATCGGTAGAGTCGCCAGGAATTTATTCAACAGAGAACCAAAATGGGCCCATATTTCCTTTTATGGTTCATTTGCAAAAACCTATAAAGGCCACGGAACAGATGTAGCCATTGTGGGAGGCCTGCTTGATTTTGATACATTTGACGAGAGAATCAAAGAATCTCTTGAAATAGCTCGCAAAAAGAAAATGAAAATAACTTTTCGGGAAGAAGAAGCCGTCCCGGAACATCCCAATACTGCGAAAATAACGGTGGGAGATGATGATGGTGAACTTGAGCTTGTCGGAATATCGATTGGAGGGGGCAAGATAGAGATTATCGAATTGAATGGGTTTAAATTGAGGCTTTCTGGCCATAATCCTGCAATACTGGTTGTTCATGATGACCGTTTTGGTGCAATTGCCAATGTTTCAAACATTTTAGCTAAGCATCAAATTAATATTGGTCAGATGGAAGTGTCCCGCAAAGAGAAAGGGAAGATGGCTTTAATGACCATTGAAGTGGATCATAATCTAGAAGAACTTGTAATCGATGAAATTGCAGCACTCCCTAACATTACTCAAGTGGCAAGGATTGTCGATTAATAGGGCAATCGTTTCCACTTAGGAAGGAGAGGATAATATGTTTAGAAATGTAGCGGAATTAGTAGAATTAGCTGAATCAAAGCAGAAAAAAATATCAACTCTCATGATTGAACAGGAAATGGAAGTAACGGGTAAAAGCCGTGACCAAATTATCGAACAAATGGGAGTCAACTTGGATGTGATGGAACAGGCTGTTGAAAAGGGACTTCAAGGTGTACGTTCCGTTTCAGGCCTTACAGGTGGAGATGCAGTTCTTCTTCAGAATTACATTAAATCTGGAAATGCCTTATCAGGTGAACTGTTGTTGGATGCGGTCAGCAAAGCTGTGGCAACAAACGAAGTGAACGCAGCTATGGGAACTATTTGTGCAACACCCACTGCAGGGTCTGCTGGTGTGGTACCTGGAACCCTTTTTGCTTTGCAAAATAAATTAAAACCGAATCGGGAACAGAAAATTGAGTTTTTATTTACAGCAGGTGCGTTTGGTTTTGTTGTAGCGAATAATGCTTCCATCTCTGGAGCGGCAGGAGGCTGCCAAGCAGAAGTCGGCTCTGCTTCAGGAATGGCGGCTGCAGCAATAGTTGAATTGGCGGGAGGGACGCCAGCACAAAGTGCAGAAGCGATGGCAATTACTCTAAAGAATATGCTTGGTCTTGTGTGCGACCCGGTTGCTGGGCTCGTGGAAGTACCGTGTGTGAAGCGAAATGCAATGGGTGCAGCAAATGCAATGGTTGCCGCAGATATGGCGTTGGCAGGGATTACAAGCCGGATACCGTGTGATGAAGTCATCGATGCGATGTACAAAATCGGACAAACGATGCCGTCAGCTTTAAGAGAAACTGCACAAGGAGGTTTAGCGGCTACACCGACTGGACGGGAGTTGGAAGCTAAGATCTTTGGCTTGCCGCTAAATAAAAAGTGAGCGTTGATTTACAAGAACCTATAACAGCAGTTAAAGGCATCGGGGGGGAAACGGCTGCGGCCTTGCAGGAAATGGAGATCCATACCGTCGTAGATCTCCTTGAACATCTTCCCTATCGCTATGAAGATTATCGATTGAGAGATTTAGAAACGGTTGAACATGATGAGAGGGTTACCATAGAAGGGAAGATTCATACAGTTCCGTCTTTAGGTTACTTTGGGAAGAAAAAATCCAGGCTGACGATCAAATTACTTACAGGTAGATATTTGATAAATGTCATTTTTTTTAATCAGCCTTATCTGAAACCCAAGCTTACGATTGGCGAAACCGTCACGGTGACTGGAAAGTGGGACCGACATCGCCAAACTATTACTGGCTCCGAATGTCATGTCGGGGACCATAGCCGGGAAAAAGAGTTCGAACCCGTTTATTCTGTAAAGGGAAATATTACTGTAAAAGGGATGCGTCGTTTTATCGCCAATGCTTTTTCTCAATATGGAACCATGATTGAAGAAAATTTGCCGCCACAGCTGTTGGCCACATACAAACTGATGCCGCGTAAAGATGCACTTCGCACGATGCATTTTCCTATATCGGCTAATGATGTCAAACAGGCCCGACGCCGTTTTGTGTATGAAGAATTTTTATTTTTTCAATTGAAGATGCAGGCGCTTCGTAAAATACAGCGTGAGCAGTCAAAAGGAACTGGTCAGGACATTGATGGAAAGCAAGTGAATACATTCATAAAAACTCTACCTTTTCCTTTAACAAACGCTCAAAATAGGGTCGTCGAAGAAATTATAAATGACATGAAATCTCCTTACCGGATGAACCGTTTACTTCAAGGGGATGTTGGGTCAGGAAAAACGGTGGTTGCCGCTGTTTGCCTAAATGCAACAATTTCAGCTGGTTTCCAAGGCGCACTTATGGTCCCAACTGAAATTTTGGCTGAGCAGCACACTCAATCATTGAAGGCTATGCTAGAACCCATCGGAGTAAAGGTAGCCTTATTGACAAGTTCGGTGAAAGGCAAGAAGCGTAGAGAACTTTTACAGAATCTTGAATCCGGGGAACTAGACCTTTTGATAGGAACTCATGCATTAATCCAGGATGAAGTGAATTTTAGGAACCTCGGTCTTGTCATAACCGATGAACAACATCGATTCGGGGTAGAGCAGCGTCGTATTCTTCGTGAAAAAGGCGAAAATCCAGATGTTCTTTTTATGACGGCAACACCAATTCCGCGCACGCTCGCGATTACTGTGTTTGGAGAGATGGACGCTTCGACCATTGACGAAATGCCGGCCGGACGTAAAGTAATTGAAACGTATTGGGCGAAGCACCAAATGCTTGATCGGATTTTATCTTTTGTGGAAAAGGAACTTAAGCAGGGTAGACAGGCATACGTCATTTGTCCATTAATTGAGGAATCCGAAAAGCTTGATTCTTTACAAAATGTTCTTGATGTTCATGCAATGATGACACAATATTTTGCGAACCGTTATAAAGTAGGGCTTATGCATGGGCGTTTGCCCGCGGATGAAAAAGACGAAGTAATGCAGCAATTTAGTTCCAATGAAGTGCAAATTCTTGTCTCGACCACGGTTGTCGAAGTTGGCGTAAATGTCCCTAATGCAACGGTGATGGTCATTTATGATGCCGAGCGCTTTGGCCTATCCCAGCTACATCAGTTGCGAGGGCGAGTAGGAAGAGGAAGTGATCAGTCCTTTTGTATTCTCCTAGCTGATCCGAAGACAGAAGTCGGCAAAGAACGGATGAAAATCATGACCGAGACAAATGATGGCTTTGTCCTATCCGAGAAAGATTTAGAACTTCGAGGTCCTGGGGACTTTTTCGGCAAAAAACAAAGCGGGCTTCCTGAATTCAAAGTAGCCGACATGGTCCATGATTACCGGACCCTAGAAGTTGCTAGGACAGATGCCGCAAAATTGATTGCCTCACAAAGCTTTTGGCATTCGCCAGAATATGCACCTCTTCGGGCTTATTTGGAACAAACTGGTGTATTAAATGGAGAAAAGCTGGACTAATTAAATAAAGAAATCGTTTAACAGATTGCGAGAATTTCTACAATATCTTGCAATCTGTTTTTAAAATATATATACTACTATTAGTACCTAGTCATAATACTACGGATGGTGACCTTCAAATGCGAAGAAACAAGAAGGAACGCCAGCAATTATTAATCGAAACGATTAAACAGAATCCTTTTGTAACGGATGAGGAGCTGGCTGAAAAGTACTCGGTGAGCGTCCAGACAATTAGGCTCGACCGTCTTGAATTATCAATACCGGAGCTTCGTGAACGAATTAAAAGCGTGGCCGAGAAAAAATTCAGTGACGAAATTAGAGCTTTGCCTTTGGATGAAATCATCGGGGAAGTAATTGATCTTAATTTAGATGAAAATGCAATTTCAATTTTAGATATAAAAAAAGAGCATGTCTTTAAGCGGAATGGAATTGCGAGGGGACATCACCTTTTTGCTCAAGCAAATTCTTTAGCTGTGGCGGTTATTAATGATGAACTTGCATTAACAGCGAAAGCGTCCATTTTATTTACTCGTTCTGTTAAAGAAAATGAAAGAGTGGTAGCTAAAGCGAAGGTTAAAAACGTGGACCACACTACAGATGATCGTTCCGTGGTGGAAGTCAGAAGCTACGTGGGAAATGAACTGGTTTTTAAAGGCGAGTTCGATATGTATCGCTCTTAACTTTCTAGAAAAGGATGAAAGAACATGAAAATAACGATAGATGCAATGGGTGGCGATAATGCTCCCAAGGCACAGGTGTTAGGGGCAATGAAAGCTGTCGAGGCTTTTTCCGATGTAGAAATAACTTTGGTAGGCAATAAAGCTGAAATTAGCCCACACTTAACAGAACATAATCGGATAAGTGTTATACATACAGAAGAAAAGATATTAAGTACCGATGAACCAGTTCGTGCAGTTCGCCGCAAGAAAGGTGCTTCAATGGTATTGGCAGCTCAACAGGTGGCTGACGGAGAGGCAGATGCATGCATATCTTCCGGTAATACTGGTGCGTTAATGGCTGCAGGATTGTTTGTTGTCGGTAGAATAGAAGGTATTGAACGTCCTGCATTGGCTCCGACCTTGCCGACAATCGATGGAAAAGGTTTTGTGCTTCTTGATGTTGGTGCGAATTCCGATGCGAAACCGGAGCATCTGCTTCAATTTGCCATAATGGGTTCTGTGTATGCACAAAAAGTACGCGGTATTGAAAAGCCCCGCGTTGGACTATTGAATATCGGGACAGAAGAAAAAAAAGGGAATGAACTGACAAAGCATGCTTTCGCACTGCTGCAGCAATCATCAGAAATTTCCTTTATCGGTAATGTAGAAGCAAGGGATCTCCTTAACGGACCTGCAGATGTGGTTGTAACGGACGGCTTCACCGGAAATATGGTACTGAAAACCCTTGAAGGTACGGCTATGAGTGTTTTTAAAATGGTAAAAACAGCGTTGATGAGCAATCTGAAGAGTAAGATTGCTGCAGCACTAGTGAAACCGGAACTAAAAGGCATTAAAAATCAAATGGATTACTCAGAGTATGGTGGTGCCGGCTTATTCGGTTTGAAGGCGCCGGTCATTAAGGCACATGGATCTTCCGATGCGAACGCAATCTATAATGCAATCCGCCAGACGCGCGATATGGTTAGCCATGACGTCATTCCGACCATTGCGAAGACGATAGAAAAAGATCAATAATTTATAGAGGTAGGGGATTAACTGATGGGTAAAATTGCTTTTGTATTTCCAGGACAAGGTTCACAGTCAACAGGAATGGGTCAGAACTTATTTCAGGAAAACGAACAAGCTCAGCAAATTTTCCGAACAGCGGATGAAAAACTTGATTTTCCACTTTCTGAGCTTATCTTTAATGGACCACAACAAGAATTAACGGTAACCTACAATGCGCAACCCGCGTTATTGACCACAAGTTATGCCTTTTTTAGGGCATTAGAAGAAGAAGGAATCAAACCAGATTTTACGGCAGGACATAGTTTAGGAGAATATACTGCATTAGTAGCGTCAGGTGCAATTTCTTTCGAAGATGCCGTGTATACTGTCCGTAAGCGTGGCGAATTCATGGAGGCTGCGGTGCCAAATGGTCAAGGCTCGATGGCTGCGATTCTAGGAATGGACCGTGAAGCGCTTACTGAAGTAACTGCTGAAATAACTGCAACAGGGGAATCTGTTCAATTAGCAAATATTAATTGTCCGGGACAAATCGTCATTTCAGGGACTGCAGAAGGCGTAAAGCTGGCTAGTGCAAAAACTAAGGAAAATGGAGCAAAGCGGGCACTCCCTCTTGAAGTAAGTGGTCCGTTTCATTCAGAATTAATGAAACCGGCAGCTGAAAAATTACAGAATGTGCTTGATGAAGTGAGCTTCAAACAAGCGGAAATTCCAGTGATTTCAAATGTAACGGCAAACCCTATTACCGCTCCGGAAGAAATTAAAGAAAAATTAATTGAACAGCTGTACTCACCAGTACTATGGGAAGACTGCGTTAAAAAACTTCTTGAATTAGGTGTTGATACGTTCATCGAAGTAGGCCCTGGAAAAGTATTAGGCGGATTAATAAAGAAAATCGATCGAACTGTTCACATTTACTCAGTTTCTGATCTAGATACTCTAACTAAAACAGTTGAAGCATTGAAGGAGGTATAAGCATGATCCTAGAAGGTAAAAAAGCACTTGTAACTGGAGCGTCCCGAGGTATTGGCAGGGAAGTTGCTTTAGAACTTGCTCGACAGGGAGCAGATGTTGCTATCAATTATGCTGGCAGCGAATCGAAAGCCAATGAAGTGGTAAATGAAATCAAGGCATTGGGCCGTAAAGCATTTGCGATTCAATGTGATGTTGCAAATAGTGAATCGGTAACAAGCATGATCAAAGAAGTCGTCGAACAGTTTGGCCGAGTAGATATTCTAGTCAATAATGCTGGTATCACACGTGATAACCTACTGATGCGGATGAAAGAAGAAGAATGGGATTCAGTCATTAATACGAATTTAAAAGGTGTATTCCTTTGCACAAAAGCAGTCACTAGACAAATGATGAAGCAGCGTAGCGGAAGGATCATCAATATGGCATCAATCGTCGGCGTTAGCGGAAATGCAGGGCAGGCAAATTATGTTGCTGCTAAAGCAGGTGTGATTGGCTTGACTAAAACTACAGCCAAGGAACTTGCTTCAAGAGGGATTACGGTCAATGCGATTGCTCCTGGCTTTATCTCGACGGATATGACAGGGGAATTGTCTGAAGATGTCCAAAAAGCGATGCTGGATCAAATTCCACTGGCACGTTTTGGTGACCCTAAAGATATCGCTGCAGTGGCGTCATTCCTCGCTTCAGAGGCAAGCAAATATATGACTGGACAAACTCTTCATGTTGATGGCGGCATGGTTATGTAAGTTTTCTTTGATTTTTTTCAAAATTAATTTATAATGTTTTGAGGGGAGGTGAACAAATTGGCAGATGTATTAGAAAGAGTAACTAAAATCGTTGTAGATCGTTTGAACGTTGAAGAATCAGAAGTGAAACTTGAAGCTTCTTTCAAAGAAGATCTTGGTGCCGATTCCCTAGATGTAGTTGAACTAGTTATGGAATTTGAAGACGAGTTTGATATGGAAATTTCGGACGATGATGCTGAAAAAATCGCCACAGTAGGTGATGCTGTGAATTACATAAAAAGTACTATGTAATGAAATGTCCTTTGATTAAGCTCCGTTTTTTAACGGGGCTTTCTCTTATACTTAAAGAAGCCTGAAGTAGCGGCCGATTTTAAGGGAATGAGTATACATCCAACTGAGCCTCCGTCTGCCTAGCTGTAAGCCGGCCGGCTAGTTTTCATTAAGCGGATTATACTGTATGATGGTACATAGGAAGGCTTGACAGGAATTCCTGCCAAGTTTCTTTTTATATATTGGAAAAATATGTTTTTTGAACCGTTGTGGAGGGTTTTGTGTGATACGTAGGAACGGAAATAATCGTAAACCATCAATCAAAGACAATAAATTTAAACAATTGCAAGAAAGTTTAGGTTTCTATTTTAAAGATGAAAATTTATTGAAACAAGCTTTTACACATTCATCTTATGTGAATGAGCATCGCCGTAAGCCTTATGAAGATAACGAAAGGCTTGAATTCTTAGGAGACGCTGTACTTGAACTGACCATATCTAAATACTTGTATCAAAAATATCCGATGATGAGTGAAGGGGAGCTTACAAAATTAAGGGCTGCCATTGTCTGTGAGCCATCACTTGTTGCCTTTGCCAATAGTCTTTCTTACGGGGAATATGTATTACTTGGAAAAGGGGAAGAAATGACAGGCGGAAGAGAACGTCCTGCCATGCTTGCGGATGTATTTGAAGCTTATATAGGGGCTTTGTACCTCGATCAAGGATTAGAGCCAGTTGTGCAGTTTTTGAAAAATGTTGTATTTCCGAAGATAGACGAGGGTGCTTTTTCTCATGTGATGGATTATAAGAGCCAACTTCAAGAGCTCATCCAGCGAGATGCTATAGGTGTCCTGCAATATAAAATTTTGCATGAAAAAGGGCCAGCCCATAATCGTGAATTTGTTTCGACTGTCTCTTTGAATGGAGAAGATCTGGGCTCTGGAGTAGGAAAGTCGAAAAAAGAAGCGGAGCAGCATGCTGCCGAGCACGCATTGATAGTTTTAAAAGAAAAAAGCTCAACAAGATAGTTGAACAGTAGAGGAGGAAAGGTCATGTTCCTCAAACGCTTGGACGTTGTAGGATTTAAATCTTTCGCAGATAAAATTTCGATTGATTTTGTACCTGGTGTCACGGCAGTGGTTGGACCAAACGGAAGCGGTAAAAGTAATGTGACCGACGCAGTCCGATGGGTACTTGGAGAGCAGTCTGCAAAATCGCTCCGTGGTGCAAAAATGGAAGATATCATCTTTTCAGGAAGTGACACGAGAAAAGCGTTAAATTTTGCAGAGGTATCCTTGACCCTTGATAACGAGACCAATTCCCTGCCGATTGACTTTCAAGAAGTCAGTGTGACAAGACGGGTGTATCGATCGGGTGAAAGTGAATTTTTCATTAATAATCAAGGTTGCCGACTGAAAGATATCATTGATTTGTTTATGGATTCTGGTCTTGGTCGTGAAGCATTTTCTATCATTAGCCAAGGGAAAGTAGAAGAAATCCTAAGCAGTAAGGCAGAAGAAAGACGTGTTATCTTTGAAGAAGCAGCCGGCGTCTTAAAATATAAAACAAGAAAACGTAAAGCTGAATCTAAGCTTACGGAAACACAGGATAACTTAAACCGGGTCCATGATATCCTCCATGAATTAGAGGGCCAAGTGGAACCGTTAAAGATTCAATCTTCTCTTGCCAAGGAATATTTGGAGAAGAAAGAGGAGCTTGAACAAATAGAAGTAGCTTTAACCGTTTTTGAAATAGAAGAACTTTATGCCAAATGGGAAAGCTTGTCCCAAGAGCTTGAAAAACATAATGAGATGGAGCAACAAATGGGTGGCAAGCTTCATGAGCGGGAAGAGCATCTCAAAAATGTCCGGGGCAATCTAGCCAAACTTGAGACATCAATTAATGGACTTCAGGAAATGCTGTTGAATGCCAGTGAAGAGCTTGAAAAGCTTGAAGGCCGTAAAGAAGTATTGAAAGAACGAAAAAAAAATGCTGCCCAAAATAAGTCACAGCTTGAAAAAGCAATTGTAGAGGGCGAAGCAGCGGTTGAGCGTTTGTCTTTACAAAAGGAAAGAGAAACGGAAATTCTAAATGCACTGAACTCCGAAGTAAAAGGCATACAAGAAATTTTACATGAAAAGCAAAAAAGCCTAGGTCTATTCAATAGCGATATCGAAGCCATGATTGAAGTGAAAAAGAGTGACTATATCGAGTGGTTGAACAAGCAGGCATCGGCAAAAAATGAAAAGCAATACCTGCTTCAGCAGCTTACACAGCAGGAACATAAAAATGCCAAGCTTGATCAGGAAAATGAAAAGTTTTTAACAGAAAGAACTGAAATCACCGCAAAAAAAAAGGAATATTCACAGCTGATGGAAAAGGTGACCAAGCAGCTTGAAGATCATGTTTCTTTTTTCCGAAATCAGCAGAATAAACTAAATGCAGCAAAAGATACGTATCAAAAACAAGAAACGACATTATATAAGGCCTATCAATTCCTTCAACAAGCAAAATCACGCAAAGAACTGCTTGAAGAAATGGAAGAGGATTATGCAGGCTTCTTTCAAGGTGTTAAAGAAGTTTTAAAAGCGAAAGAAACCCTTCGAGGCATTGAAGGGGCAGTTGCAGAATTAATTAAGGTTCCAAAGGAATATGAAACGGCCATCGAAACGGCACTGGGCGGAGCGATGCAGCATGTGGTTGTAGAGCGCGAAGAGCATGCGCG
Source organism: Peribacillus sp. NPDC096540 (assembly GCF_050278525.1). Lineage (NCBI taxonomy): Bacteria > Bacillati > Bacillota > Bacilli > Caryophanales > Bacillaceae > Peribacillus > Peribacillus sp. NPDC096540. The sequence goes on from NZ_JBNNTG010000030.1 coordinate 33,472, forward strand.
AGACGCCATTTCCTTCTTGAAGAAAAATCGGTACGGCCGGGCGACTTTCTTGCCTTTATCAGTCATAAAAGGAAGAGAGATTTCACCGAACCAATTATCGATGCTGAAGAACCATTCTGCCTTTGTCGGGACTGGTTCATCATTAATCCAATATGATGAAAGACATGCAGCAATCGCGGCAAACCTACTTGGCACCGTCATTATAACAACAGATTTAAAGGGTGCTAATGACCTGGCGAAAATGGCACAGCACCGTTTTCGCTTTGTAACGCTTGAAGGGGATGTCGTTAATCCAGGTGGTTCAATGACAGGTGGAGCACTTAAGCAAAAAACAACCTCCCTGCTTTCAAGGAAAACTGAATTGGAAGAACTGCACCAAAAACTTGCCGCCATGGAATCAAAAACGAACCAGCTTGAAAAGCAGGTCAAGCAGTTTAAAGTGGATGTTGGTATTCAAGAGCAAACGCTTGAACAAACCAGAAAAGCAGGTGAAACTCTCCGTTTACAAGAACAATCCCTAAAGGGTGAACTTCGTGAAGTGGAGCTGCAGGAAAGAAATGTGAATGATCGTCTGCATCTTTATGATTTGGATAAAAATTCATATTTAGAAGAGCAACAGCAAAAAACAGCTAGACTGGAAGAATTAGAAGAGCTTTTGGATTCATGTAAAACCGAAATTGAAGAGCTAGACCGATTGATTGCTGATATGACGAAACAAAAACAATCTCAACAAACCTCTAAAGAGAGCCTTGCTGAAGAAACAAATGAGTTAAGAGTCACATTGGCCTCTAAACGTGGACAGCTACAAAACCAAAAAGAAAAGATGGAGCGCCTTGAATCGGATCTTTCAAAAGAAACAAGCAGACTTGCAGAAAATAAGGATGATTTGGGACTCTTGACTAATGAAATGACTGACAGTTCGAGTGGAGAAGAGACACTTGAGGATATGGCACAGCAAAAATTGCTTGATAAAAATAGAGCGATAGAAGATATTTCCGTGAAAAAACAAGAAAAAGCCGAAATGCAATCGCAGGTTGAAGCGTTTGAAATATCCTTAAAAGAGGAAAATCGCCTTTATAAGGGTATCGTTGAAGTGATTAAGGATGAAGAGGTTAAACTAACACGACTTGATGTGGAATTAGAAAATCGACTAGACCATTTACGCGAAGAATATACGTTATCCTTTGAAGGGGCTAAAGAACAGTATCCATTGGTGATGCCTGTAGAAGAAGCTCAAAAAAAGGTGAAGCTTATCAAACTTGCCATCGAGGAATTAGGGACGGTTAACCTAGGGGCGATTGAGGAATACGCGCGTGTGGCCGAACGCTATGAGTTCCTTCTTAGCCAAAAGGAAGATCTTCAGCAGGCCAAGGATACATTATTCCAAGTTATCGATGAGATGGATGATGAAATGAAACGCCGCTTTGCTGATACCTTTTATGCGATTCGTGAAGAGTTTGAGCAAGTCTTTAAAGCCTTGTTTGGCGGGGGTAGAGCTGAGTTGAAGCTGACAAATCAAGATGATTTACTGAATACGGGGGTAGATATTATTGCTCAGCCGCCGGGGAAAAAATTGCAGAATTTGAGTCTCTTATCCGGTGGAGAACGAGCATTGACCGCGATTGCACTTTTATTCTCCATTTTAAAAGTTCGACCAGTGCCTTTCTGTATCCTTGATGAAGTCGAGGCAGCTCTTGATGAGGCGAACGTAGTCCGTTTCAGCCAATTTTTAAGGAAATTCAGTAGGGAAACACAGTTTATCGTGATTACTCATCGTAAAGGTACGATGGAGGAGGCAGACGTCCTCTATGGCATTACGATGCAGGAGTCAGGTGTCTCCAAACTTGTTTCCGTCCGCATGGAAGAATCAGAGAACTTTGTTGAAGTATAAATTCATGAATTAGAGGAAGTGGGACAATGAGTTTTTTCAAGAAGCTAAAAGAAAAATTTACGACCCAGGAAGAAAAAGAAGTAGAAGTAGTATCGATTGGCGATAAATTTAAGCAAGGTTTAACTAAGACGAGAAATTCCTTTACTGGACGGGTTAATGAACTCGTTGCCCGTTACCGGAAAGTGGATGAAGACTTTTTTGAAGAACTTGAGGAAATCCTCATTCAGGCTGACGTAGGCTTCGATACGGTGATGGAATTAATCGATCAATTAAAAATGGAAGTGAAACTCCGCAATATCTCTGATACGAGAGAAGTGCAATCCGTTATTTCCGAAAAACTTGTCGAAATCTATCAAGGTGATGAGGAAGAGACATCAAGCCTGAACATACAAGAAGATGGTTTAACTGTCATTCTGTTTGTCGGAGTGAATGGGGTAGGTAAAACAACGACAATTGGTAAACTTGCTCATAAATTTAAGGAAGAAGGTAAATCGGTTGTATTAGCAGCTGGTGATACATTCCGTGCTGGAGCAATTGAACAGCTCGAGGTATGGGGAGAACGTGTTGGTGTCAGTGTAATCAAGCAAGGAGAAGGCTCTGATCCTGCCGCTGTTATGTTCGATGCCATTCAGGCTGCTAAGGCACGTAAAGCGGATATCCTGATTTGTGATACAGCTGGACGTTTACAAAATAAAGTGAATTTAATGAAGGAATTGGAAAAGGTGAAACGTGTAATTGAACGTGAAATACCTGGTGCACCACATGAAGTGTTGCTTGCTCTTGATGCAACAACCGGACAAAATGCACTTATTCAAGCTAAGACGTTCAAGGAAGCGACCAATGTTTCTGGAATAGTCTTAACGAAGCTTGATGGCACAGCGAAAGGTGGAATTGTCTTGGCAATCCGCAATGAGCTATCTATTCCAGTTAAATTTGTCGGGCTTGGTGAAAAAATGGACGATCTTCAGGAATTCGATGCTGAGAAATATGTATACGGCCTCTTTGCTGATATCATTGAAAAAGAAGAAACTTAATATTATTTTGTAGTCCGGAAGGGATTTTCTCTTCCGGATTTTTTTGTCGTTTTTTCTGCACATCTCCATTACTTTTTGAAATTCGCTTTACTTTTTTCCCAAATGCTGTATACTTTTTCAGTATTTGGTCGTCTATTTATTAGAGAAGAAAAGGGGGAGTCAGGTTGTTCAGAAAAATACTGGGAATAGCTGCTTATTTATTATTTTTTAGCATATTTTTACATATGTTGGCGCCACAGGCAGAAGCAGCTGACCCGAAGATTAAAATATCGATTGAACCAGGTTTTGATGGCTACATAAAGCGTTCAATGGCAATGCCGCTGAAAGTGCAAATTGAAAATAAGGGAGAGGCCTTTAGTGGTACGCTTATGTTTCAATTTCAATCCACTTATGAGTACGGTGGGGCACAGGCTCTAAAAGTAGAGTTGCCAAAGGGAAGTTCGAAAACCTATTCGATATCACTTCCGGGCTATACGGATGATAATTACAATGGAAACGTATTGAATAAGTCGATTTATCTCTATGAGGGAGATTGGCAGAATGGTAAAGAAGTAGACTATTCAGGTCCGAAGATATTAACACCAAAATATTTTGATGAAAGTCAGGACTTAATTGGTGTATTAAGTGAAAAATATGACCGCTTGACTGAATTAAGAGTTTTGCCATCTACAGGATCTACGATGATTGACCTGACAAAGGAAGAACTGCCAAATCGGTCTATAGGCTTTGAAATGATAAATTATTTGATTATTGACGAATATGGAATTGCCGCTTTGGATGAAGCGCAGCAGGAAGCGTTAAAAGGCTGGATCAAATCCGGGGGGATTTTAATTGCTGGAGCATCGCCAAATGGAGCACAGCAATACGGATCCATTTATGATCTTCTACCGATGAAAATGGATAAAGAGGTTAAGCTTGAAACTACCCTTTTTGCCAAAAAGGAAAAGGAGAGGCCTTCCTTTAGCTATATACCTGGCTTTATTGGTGATGTAGAGAAAGGAGCGGAAATTGTCACAAAAAGCGGTGAATTTCCGGCTATTGTGAAAAAACAGTACGGCAACGGGATAATTGTTCAAACAGGCTTTTCACTTGGAGACCAGCCACTAGCTTCATGGAAAGGGTATGGCACCTGGCTTGAAAAGATTTTAAATCAGGCAGACATAAACTCATTTTCTTCATCAGAAAATTTCATTGAGCAGGCACAATGGGAATTGAATGAGCCTAATAGCTATTTTGATGATACTACCTTATCAATTGGACAATTATTATTGCTACTATTTGTTTACATCGTAATTATTGTACCTATTTTATATATAGTTTTGAAAAAAATCGACAAAAGAGAGCATGCATGGTGGATTATTCCTTTGATTGCCTGTATCACGTCAGTCTTGACTTTTACTGTCGGTGCGAAAGACCGTCTTGCTCAGCCGCAACTGAATCAACTCGGAATCTATCATTCTAAGGATGGTCAACTTGTCGGACTTCAATCTGATGTCCTTCTCTCAAATAAAGGTGGGGATTATGCACTGTCTTTCCCCAAAAATGAGTTGACTGCTTTGCCAATGACGCAGGAAAGCTTAGGAGGAAACATTAAACGGTCACCAATCCTTGAGGAAAAAGCGACAGATACGAAACTTATCTTTCCAAACGTTGAATATTGGTCAACTCGGTCTTTACTTGGAAAAGTTTATAAAGGGGATGCGGGTCAATTCAAGACTGATTTGACAGTTGAAAATAAGACCTTGACCGGAACGATTCAAAATGAAACACCATATGACTTTAAAGAATTGCTAATCATGTCAGGCCAAGAAAGAATTAATCTTGGTAAGTTAAAAAAAGGGGAAACGATAACGGTTAAAGAAAAGTTGAAGGGAGACTTCTTGATTGAGCCTTATGCCGTGACATCAGGACCGATGAATAACTGGAACGCAGGACAAAAAGTAGACCTCGATAAAATCCGAAGAGATCAATTGCTTTATGTAACGGAAACTTTTTTCTTTAGCGGAGTAAATGCCGATACTGATCCTGTCATTGCTGGGGTGACCAGTGATTCAATTGTCGATATTAAAGTATCGAAAAGGCCAAAGAAGAATATAGATAATCTTATTTTCCAAACTTTCGACCCAGAAACGATTTTGTCTGGTGATGTAACCCTTTCGAAAGAAATGTTCCAAAGCAGGGTGGATGTCATCCGCGGTTCTTATGATGAAGAAGCCGGAATCGGAGAACATTGGTTTGAAATTGGTGAATATGAATATATCAGCCAAGTTCCATTAATTATGAAAGATCATTCGTTTAAAGCGAAGCAATTGTCGATTAAGTTCAGTAAACAAAAAATTCAATATGAACTCTATAACTTTTCAACTGAAAAATATGAACCTATACCTGTTGGAGAACGGGCTATTTCATTTGAAGGACAAGAAGAGATCTCTTCATATATTTCAAAAGAAGGAGACATTCAAATAAAGATAATTAAAGAAAGCGAAGACGATTCAAGTTTAAGGATGCCAGAAATCAATGTGAAGGGAGAAGTGACGAAATGATAGAGATATTACAGTTAACGAAGAAGTATGGCAATTTCACCGCATTGGATCACCTGGACCTGCAAATTGACAAAGGAACGGTGTTTGGGTTCGTCGGACAAAATGGTGCCGGAAAGTCTACGACCTTTTCCATCTTAGCTACCCTTCTTGCTCCAACCTCAGGGACCGCTTATATTAATGGCTACAATATTTCGAAGGAGCCAAAACAAGTACGCAGCCAAATAGGTTATATGCCTGATTTCTTTGGGGTGTACGATCAATTGAAAGCTGAGGAGTATTTGGACTTTTATGGTGCTAGCTATGGAATTCCCCTTTCGGAACGGAGTAAACTGATTCCTCAGTTGCTTGAACTCGTTAATTTATCCGATAAACGAGAGTCTTACGTTGACTTGCTTTCGCGAGGAATGAAGCAGCGACTATGTTTGGCACGGAGCCTAATCCATGACCCGGAGGTACTCATTCTTGATGAACCGGCGTCGGGCCTTGATCCACGTGCTCGGGTGGAAATGCGTGAGATTTTAAAAGAGTTAAAGAATATGGGGAAAACAATTTTGATTTCATCACATATTTTACCGGAGCTTGCTGAGATGTGTGATGTACTTGGCATAATCGATCAAGGGAAATTGAAAGCCCAAGGAACGGTTGCTGAAATTCAGCATAAACTTCAAGGCGAAAAGAGCCTGATCGTAAAAGTACATCAGGATGTTGAGCGTTCCATTGCTTTTTTTGAAGACAATCCTGACATTAGTCAAATCAGCGTACATGTTGATGGGGAAACGATTCAGTTTTTATTCAAAGGAGATGCATCTGCCCAACAGAAACTGTTGAAGTCTTGTATGTTACAGGATTTGCCCATTGTCTCATTTGCTGAAATTGAGACGGATCTTGAGGACGTATTTATGGAAATTACGAAAGGAGTCGAACTGTCATGAAAAGCTGGCTGATGAATCCTGTCTTAAATAAAGAATTTAAACTGCGGTTTCGCTCTTTCAAAAGTTTTTTAGGTGTTTTATTTTATGTTCTTGCTATTGGAGCTCTAGTCATTGGCATGATCTTTATCCAATCGCTATCCAATATGGGGGGGCATATAGATCCTGATGCAAGCCGGTCTATGTTTATATTTCTAGCGGTAGTTCAGTTAGCTTTGATTCTTTTCATTACACCAGGGCTGACAGCTGGGGTCATTTCCAGTGAGCGGGAGCGGCAGACCTTGAATATTCTATTGACGACGTCGCAAAGCTCCACGGGTATTATTTTTGGAAAGTTAATTTCATCCATTTCTTATTTGCTATTGTTAGTGGTTGCTAGTTTGCCGCTATATAGCATTGTCTTTTTATTTGGCGGAATTTCACCCGCACAGCTTTTAATGGTATTAGGGTTCAATGTTTTTACTGTCATCGTGTATGGCAGCATAGGCGTACTTTTCTCTACACTCGTACGTAAAACAATAGCCGCGATGGTAACCACTTATGGGGTCACATTGTTTTTAGTGGGGGGGACAGCCCTATTGACTTTGCTTTTCTCTAGCATGGCTTTAGGATTGCAGGGGAATTCTGCTACACCTACAACAAACCCTCTGCCTTATATAGGGGCCATGCTTAATACACCAATTGTCATGATCGGTTTCATCGAACCTACATACTCCGAGGAAATCCAGAAGTTAGCGGGCATTGATTTCCCCCTTTGGGCGGCACATCTGATCTGCTATACCTTACTGTTAATCGGCGCCGTTTTACTTAGCGTAAAGAAACTTCGGGTCGGTATGAAGGCTAGACGATGAAAAAGGAAAAAATAAGTGATGAAAGTCAGTTTCTCAAGCTTCTAAAGCCAATTCAACAGCAACTTTTAATGCAATTGTTGCTGAAAGAGGGGCAGCTTCTCCTTCTGGCTGTGGCTGTATGGTCATTTTTGCTGTTGTTTATAGCTCGCTTAATGGTAATTCCATTTATTTTACGTTACTTTTTCATAGGTTTAATATGTCTGTTAGCATTCTTTCTATATAGAGTCGTTAAACGGAAACCAGACAAAAAGATGGCAGCTTTGTTGTTAAATCAATTTGTTCCGGATGACAGAGTCGTAACAGGGTTTACTTTTTTAGGAAACTCTGGTGAACTTGAAACTCTGCAACTTCGAGATGCAATCCGTAATATGAAAATCCATCAAGAGAAAGTACTAAGCCGGAAGAAAAGGTGGTTCTATCCTAAATGGTTGACGTCAGCATTGTGCTTAGCGGTATGTGTGCTTCTGTTCATTTTTTTCCCAAACAAGGAAATGAAAGAAGCACAGAAGTTGGAAAAAGAAGTGAAGATTGTTGAAGAAGTGAAAAAAGAGCTTGAAAAAAAAGCGAACAAATCTAAAGACCCCGCAGTTGAAAAGACATTGAAAGAGGTAAAGAAAAAAATGGCCCTTGAGAAAGGTGGCGAAAAGGCGCTTGAGGCCCTCGCTAAACAATCAAGTGAGCTGCAATTAAAAGAGGTGAAGCAAAAAGAAAAGCAAAAACTCCTTGAAAAATGGCAGGAACAGACGAAAAAATCAGGATTTTCCGAGCTTGCAAAGGCACTTGCACAAAAAGATATGTCTAAGGTTGAAAAGGAACTGCAAAAGTTGAATGAAAAGTGGGATAAGCTTCCTGATGAGCAAAAACAGGCACTCGAGAGTTTGACAGGGCAGGAAAATCCATTAAGCGATGAAGAATTAGAGGCACTAATCAAACAGTTGGAGGAAGCAATGAAGTCAGACGAGCTTGTAAAGCAGCTAGCTGAAGCCAACCAAGCGGTCCAACAAGCAGGAACGCAACTTCAGAATCAACTGAGTCAAAATGGAATGCCTTCTTCTCAACTAGCCTTTACTAATAACAAGGGAGCACAGGGCAACAAGGCTGCCAACCAGCCATTAGGTCAGCCCTCAACTTCAGCTTCTCCAAACGGGCAGCCTAATTCACAGTCAGGTAACTCGGCTCCAAATCAACAGGGACAAGGCGGACAAGGACAACAAGGGGGGCAAGGAGGACAACAAGGCGTCGGACAAGGCCAACAATCAGGACAAGGCAGTAATGGCGGTGGCGGGAAAGGTGGCACTAAAGGCGGAACGGGTCAGGGACCGAGGGAAATGCTGACAATTCCTGAAATGACTGATGGGAAACAGAATACAGAAACCGATAACGGACAGCTTGGTGAGGGAAGTGGCGAGGAAGAGGAGGCAGACGGCCCTGTATTAAAGGGGAATCTTCGAAATTATGAAGAGGTCTATCAGCAGTATGAGAACTCTTATCGCCAAAGTACCGAGAGGCTCAGACTGCCGTCAGATTTAAATAATCTTGTCAAAAATTATTTTAACAAGCTTGATCCGGAAAGGTAGTGGGAATATGAACGAGAAAGAACAGCAATTTAATGATGCAGCAGTGCTGATTGATAAGGTCAAGCAGGAGATTTCCCGTTTCATCGTTGGACAGGAGGAAGTGACCGAGCAAGTTTTATGGAGTATTTTTGCCGGCGGCCATGTGCTGCTTGAAGGGCTACCGGGACTCGGAAAAACGATGCTTGTTCGGACGATATCAGAATGCATGGATTTAGCGTTTTCCAGGATTCAATTTACACCGGATCTAATGCCATCCGATATTACGGGAACGATGTTGTTACAGCCTGATGAAGACGGGAAGCAGCAATTTATTTTCCATGAGGGGCCGCTATTTTCGCATATCGTCCTTGCTGATGAAATCAACCGGGCGACACCAAAGACCCAAAGCTCGCTACTTGAGGCAATGGGTGAGAAAACTGTGACCGTGATGGGCGAAACGAAACAGCTTGAACAGCCGTTCTTTGTGCTTGCGACTCAGAATCCGATTGATATGGAGGGAACATATCCACTTCCTGAAGCACAGATGGACCGGTTTATCTGCAAAATTCATGTCAGTTACCCATCGAAGGATGAATTGAAGCAGATTGTTCTTAGAACGACAGGCAAAGAAACCATTAGGATTGAAAAAGCAGCTTCAATTGAAGATGTCATATTTTTGCAGAAACTCGTAAAAGAGGTACTTGTCTCAGATGAAATTCTAGATTATGCGGTTTCCATTATTGCCAGTACTCATCCTAATACAGAGGAATCTCCAGAAGTAGTCCAAAAGTATGTGCAATTTGGAAGTGGCCCCCGTGGACTGCAAAGCTTAATCAAAATGGCAAAGGCAAGAGCCCTGTTTGCAGGACGCTATCATGTTTCTGCCGGAGACTTAAAGCAAACGGCTTATCCTGTATTAAGGCATCGACTTTTACTCAACTTTGAAGCAGAAGCAAGCGGGGTGCTGGCTGATTCCATCATTGCTGAAGTCGTTGAATCGGCGTACAAATTAGGTAAAGGACTGTCAGTGTGATGGGTTCTTATGCTTTTTTAGAAAGATTGCAGAAAAAAAGATTACTTGTGAAAACAAGGAAACGTGGGATGCATAAAGGTTCAAGGAAATCGAGTGCGTTTGGCTCCTCCCTTGAATTTTCCGATTTCCGGGCCTATCAACCAGGAGATGACGTGAGGCAAATAGATTGGAATGTCTATGGACGAACACAAAAGCATTATATTAAACGGTTCCTCGATGAACAAGAGTTGTCGGTGGCTATATATTTGGATGTGACCTCGTCGATGCGTGCTCTCCCTGATAAATGGGAGCAGGCACGCCAGCTTGCAGCTTCTCTAAGCTTTGTCGTCCTTGCTGGTGAGGACCGGCTCGCCTTTATTCCAGTTGCGTCCAAGACCGCCCATCCGATTCGCCGAAAGGGAGCGGTTCACCGAAAAGGCGTTTTTCGGGAGATTGCTGGTTTAGAAGATACCGAGAAAAGTGGTCATTTTGTTAATCAGTTGGGCAAGGTAATCTTGAAGAATCATCAGCTGTCAATCATTATTTCCGACGGCCTTGAGCCCCTTGATCAAGTGGAGGCGACATTGAGGAAAATGCGTTCTGCAAAACAAGAAATCTGGTTCATTCAATTGTTGGGAAAAGAGGAACTAAATCCTGACTTTAACGGAGACTTAAAACTGGTCGACAGCGAATTGGATACAGCAGTTAACGTTAGCATCCATCCTTCGCTCATTGGAAACTATCGGACTCGTCTTACCGAACATAACCAAAAGCTTGAAGGGGTATGCCGGAGTTTTGGTTGCCATTATATTCTTATCAGTGCTGAAACTGATATACAGACGATTTTATTTCAAGACTTTCCACGCCATGGGCTAATGAATTGAGGTGAAGATATGCATATTTCTAATCCGCTCTTTTTTCTATTAATCATCTTTATCGCTGCCGTGATTTTGTTCTATTTTTTCCGGAAGCAATATGAAACGACAAAGATTTCATCCAATTTATTATGGGAGCAGGTTCTGAATGAATGGCAAGCTTCCCCATGGCTTCATAAATTGCAGCATAACCTTTTATTCTGGCTACAGATTCTTGTGCTTCTTCTCCTCATGTTTTCGTTAGTCCGTCCCTTTTGGTTTCAAAAAGGAATTCCGGGCGATCATCTTATCCTTATAGTCGACACATCCGCTACAATGAGTGCAAAAGATGGGGAACTTACCCGTTTTGAAAAGGCTAAACAAGAAGTGATGGAGATGCTTAAAGAAGTAGATAATCAAGAAGTGACTATTATAGAAGCTGGTCAAAAGCCCATCATCCGTGCTAATCATGAGACTAACCACGCTGTACTGAAAAAACAAACAGCAGCATTAGAGTTAACGTATGATCATGAAAATATTGATAAAGCACTGAAATTAGCGGACTCACTTTCCAACGGAAAAGAAACGGTCATCCATCTTTTTTCTGATAGGGTTGTGAAAGATGACCTTAGCGGGCTATCTGAAGATATACCGATTGATGTACATAATTTCAGTAGTCAAAATGACAATCTGTCATTACTTTCATTTGGTACGGCCAACCGCAAAGAAGGCATTACCGGGGTGGCTGTCGTTGAAAATCAAACCAAGAAAGATAAAACCCTCGAATTCCAAGTTACGAATGGAAAAGAAGTTCTTTTTACAAAAAAACTGTCTGTTAAAGCCAATAGTGAAAAAACGGTCGATATTCCAGTACTCAAAGAAAAGCCTTATTACACGGCTTCCATCAATGTGAATGATAATTATTCCGCTGACAACGAAATGACGGCTATTCAATCGGCGATTTATGAAAAGGTTTATGCAGTAGGAAATGTGAATGCCTTTCTCATTAATGCACTTGAAACAATAGGGCTTGACGTCATCCAACTTGAAGATAAAGAAAAAGTTAGAAAGGATGGGGTTGTGATTGCCCAAGGGATGGAACTAGAAGAACTTGGTTCATATCCCCTGCTTTTTGTGAACGAGGCTAAAAAAGGAAAACAAAAATTAACAGAAAAGCTTTTAGGAACGGATGATCCGTTGATGGAGTATGTTCAAACAGAGAAAATTTATATTGAATCAACATCCCCTCCTATCAATAAACAATGGACAAATGTACTCGTAAGCGGCGACTCTCCGCTCATACAAAAAGGAACATATCAAGGCCAACCAATCATTTCATTGAACTTTTCTGTTGCTGATAGTGATTGGCCGTTGCAGCCGGGCTTTCCAATCTTTTTATATAACTCGTTTCAATGGCTGACACAGCAAACGAATTTTCTGGGGTACTACCAGCCTGGTGAAGAAAAGTGGTTGAACCTTGGAAAGGATACACAAAAACTAACTATTTTCTCAGAGTCTGGAAGTAATCTCTATTCCGTAGACTTACAGAAAGAAGGTTTTAAGGCTCCAAGTATGCCTGGTACATACGAAGCAGTATCAGGAAATCAGGTGTTTTATTTTTCCGTGTTGCTTGACGAACGTGAAAAAAGAATCATCCCCTCTCCTTCATTCAGTATAAATACAAAATCGACCGATATGAAAGAGGTATCCAATAATAAACAGGATTATTTATGGTATTGGCTAGCGTGTGCGGCCCTTCTACTGTTGATGTTCGAATGGGAGGTGTATTTTCGTGGGCGTTGAGTTTACCTATCCGCTGATTTTTTTATTACTCATTCCCTGTGCAGGACTTATTTATTTTTATCTTCTTAAATCCCGACATCAGGCTAAGCAAAAGGAAACGACGGTGGTTGCGGTACTGCGGTCCTTTATCTTTTTACTCATCATCTTAGCTCTTACAGTTCCGCAAATATTACTGCCTCTCAAGGGATCTACGGTCGTTTTTTTAGTTGATCGTTCTGCAAGTGTCAAAGATTCGGAAGCTAAAACGCTTGCCTGGATTGAGAAAAGCACGGAGGAAATGGATAAAGATGACTCGTTTGCGGTGGCTGCATTTGGTGACAGTGCTGTTGCCGAGCAGGCGATAACGACAAAACATTCATCCATTACTCAATATAGTGGCAAAGTTGATGAAGATGCAAGCCGTTTAGAGTCTGGAATTCAGTTTGCCTCATCACTTATTCCGAGTCACTCAAGCGGCAGGATTGTGCTTTTTTCGGATGGCAATGAAACTTCAGGCAATGCCGTGGAAGCGGCAAAATTACTAAAGAACAAAAACATCGAACTCGATGTGGTCCCTTTAATTGAGGAGGCTGGCGAGGACATTGCTATCAGGAATTTAACGATACCTCCTTCCTTATATCAAGGAGAAAAAACGGAGCTATCTTTAGAAGTGGATAGTAATTCAGCAAAAAAAGCGACCGTTCGTATTTCACTGAACGATCAGGAAATTATCAAAAAAAACGTGGATGTAAAGGAAGGGGCCAATTTATACACATTTAACCATACAGCAGATGATACAGGTTTACAGGTATACAAAGCTGAAATTATTGCCGAAAAGGACACCTTTACGGAAAATAATCAGCTACAGGCGATTACGAAAGTAAAAGGGACGCCAAAAATTCTGATTGTCGAGGCAGAAGGGACCGGTCGGATTGAAAAAATTCTAAAAGGAAGCGGACTGATTGTTGAGACGACCGTACCAGAAAAGTTGCCGACTACATTATCTGGCTTTTTACAGTATCAATCGATTGTGTTTAACAATGTTTCTGCAACCTCTGTCACGGAAAATCAGATGAAATTAATCGAACAATCCGTCAAGGAATTCGGCAATGGGTTCGTGATGACTGGAGGAGAAAATAGTTTCGGACTTGGAGGGTATTTCAAGACTCCAATTGAGCATCTGCTACCAGTGGACATGGATATAAAAGGAAAAAAAGAAATGCCTTCGCTCGGATTAATGATTGTTCTCGACAGGTCAGGCAGTATGGTTGGCAACAAGCTTTCATTAGCAAAAGAAGCCGCGGCCCGGTCCGTAGAGCTTCTACGTGAGAAAGATACCTTCGGGTTCATTGCCTTTGATGACCGCCCTTGGGAAATTATCGAAGCCGGTCCACTCACGGATAAGGAAGAAGCCATGGGGAAAATCCGTTCGCTTGCTCCAGGAGGTGGTACGGAAATCTACAGTTCTCTTGAGATGGCGTATAACAAGTTAATGGATGAAAAGTTACAGCGTAAGCATATTATTTTGTTAACGGACGGTCAGTCAAATACTTCTAGCGATTATGAAGCATTAATCGAAGACGGGAAGGAAAAGAACATAACACTTTCAACGGTGTCCATTGGCAGTGATGCCGATAAGAACTTGCTCGAGGACTTGGCCGAATTCGGAACGGGGCGTTTTTACGATGTCACGGATGCCTCTGTAATTCCAAGCATTTTATCACGTGAAACGGTGATGGCAAGCCGTACATATATCGAGGACAATCCGTTTTATCCATCCATACAGGATACTCCTGAATGGAATGGCTTGTTTAATGATGGAGTACCTAAGATGAATGCATATATCGCGACAACGGCGAAACAGCGTGCTTTCCTGCCGTTGGTCAGTGAAAAAGAAGATCCAGTCCTCGCTCAATGGCAATATGGAATGGGGACGACAGTGGCCTTCACCTCGGATCTAAGTGGCAAATGGTCTGGTGATTGGCCTGCTTGGGGTAAGTGGGGCTCTTTCCTCAATCAATTGGTCACAATAACACTTCCTAAATTCGAGAGTGAGCCATATACTCTTACTCAGGAAAATAGTGGTGAAGAAACCGTGATTATGCTAGAATCGGCCTCACAAAACAACCTGCCTTTATCTGCAGATGTGGTTTCGGAAAATGGAGAAATAGTTGATGCGAATACAAAGCTCGTCGCTCCTGGGAAATATGAAATTATTATCCCAAAGCAGTCTGGCATGTATTTTATCAGTGTAAAACAGGCAAACAATGAAGGCAGTACGAACCTGTATCAAACAGGTTTCACGGTGCCCTATTCAGAAGAGTATCTGCAGCAAGGTCTAAACAAGTCGCTTATCAAGGAATTGTTGGCTGTTACGGGTGGCCAGGAGTTGAAAACTGAGGCTCAGGCATTCCGTGATTTACAGACCACAGCCAGACAAAAGCAAAGCATTAGCCATTGGCTTCTCTTAGCGGCGTTCCTACTATTATTTGTAGAAATTACAATACGTCGTTTTGGCTTGCATAGAGTTACGCACCTATTTGCAGGAATTCTTAAAAAGACAGGAACTAAATCATTAAAACCGGCTGAAACAGTTAAGAAACTGAAAACTGTGCAAGAAGCGACACATAAAACACGTAAAACGGGGAAGGCAAACCTGAATTCAGAGTCTAATAATCAATCTGTTAGACCAGTGACAGAACGCAGGAAACAGAACCAACCTGAAAAGAAATTATCCGAATCAGAGCGAGAGAACCAGATGAAACGCCTTCTGGAAGCGAGAAAACGAAAAAAATAATGCTTTCCAAACAAGTGGTAAGGAGTTTAGCTTGACATCAAATAGGCT
The DNA here is from genome assembly GCF_050278525.1 of Peribacillus sp. NPDC096540. Classification (NCBI taxonomy): domain Bacteria; kingdom Bacillati; phylum Bacillota; class Bacilli; order Caryophanales; family Bacillaceae; genus Peribacillus; species Peribacillus sp. NPDC096540. The sequence goes on from NZ_JBNNTG010000030.1 coordinate 48,769, forward strand.
ACGCTATACAATATAAACTTGTAAAGGGTTTTCACTTAACAGCAGGGAGGCTTGCTAAGATGCTTGAAAAGACAACGCGGATTAACTATTTGTATGACTTTTACCAATCGTTGTTAACAGAGAAGCAGCAGAGCTATATGTCCCTCTACTATCTGGATGATTACTCTCTTGGGGAGATTGCCGATGAATACGAAGTGAGTAGACAGGCAGTCTATGATAATATAAAAAGAACAGAAGCAATGCTTGAGGAATATGAAGCAAAGCTATTGTTATTTCAAAAATTTCAAGAGCGTAACCAGTGGATTGCGAATATGAAGGAACTCATAGAAAAGGAATCCTTTTCAAAAGAGAAGCTGATTGACGCAATTACAACGCTTGAGAAGTTGGATTAGGAGGCGGCAATATGGCATTTGAAGGATTGGCCGACCGACTGCAAAGCACGATGCAAAAGATCCGTGGAAAAGGGAAGGTCAACGAAGCAGACGTTAAAGAAATGATGCGTGAAGTTCGATTGGCCCTACTTGAAGCGGACGTTAACTTTAAAGTCGTGAAGGAATTTGTAAAGCGTGTAAGTGAACGTTCGGTAGGCCAGGAAGTGCTAAAAAGCTTAACCCCCGGTCAACAGGTAATTAAAGTAGTTAAGGAAGAATTGACGGAGCTGATGGGCGGCGAACAGAGCAAGATAGCCGTTGCCTCGAAACCACCTACTGTCATTATGATGGTAGGGCTTCAAGGGGCAGGTAAAACAACTACCACCGGAAAGCTTGCCAATCTTCTTAGAAAAAAATACAACCGCAAGCCATTGCTCGTTGCGGCTGATATTTACCGTCCGGCGGCGATTAAGCAGCTTGAAACACTTGGCAAACAATTAAGCATGCCTGTTTTTTCCCTTGGGGATCAGGTCAGTCCTGTTGAAATTGCTAAACAGGCGATCGAAAAAGCGAAGGAAGAACATCATGATTATGTGTTGATTGATACCGCAGGTCGTCTTCATGTTGATGAAAACCTGATGGGCGAGCTGAAAGATATCAAAGAATTGACCAAACCGGATGAAATCTTCCTCGTTGTTGATGCGATGACCGGGCAGGATGCTGTCAATGTGGCCCAAAGCTTTAATGAGCAGCTTGGCCTGACTGGGGTCGTATTAACGAAACTTGATGGGGATACACGTGGTGGTGCGGCACTTTCGATTCGTTCAGTCACCAACACGCCGATTAAATTCGTCGGTATGGGTGAAAAATTGGATGCACTTGAAGCATTCCATCCAGAACGGATGGCTTCAAGAATCCTTGGTATGGGTGATGTATTAACCCTTATCGAAAAAGCACAAGCCAATGTAGATGAAGAAAAAGCGAAAGAATTAGAGAAAAAGATGCGTACCGCTACTTTTACCTTTGATGATTTCCTTGAGCAGCTTGGTCAGGTGCGTAATATGGGACCGCTTGATGACATTTTGAAAATGATTCCTGGTGCGAACAAGATGAAAGGGATGGATAACCTTCAAATCGATGAGAAACAGATCGGTCATGTTGAAGCTATCATCCGTTCAATGACTACGCAGGAAAAGGAACATCCAGAAACCATGAATGCATCCCGTAAAAAACGGATTGCCAAAGGAAGCGGCAGATCTATTCAAGAAGTGAACCGTTTACTAAAGCAATTTGAAGAAATGAAAAAGATGATGAAACAGGTTACAAATATGCAAAAAGGGAAGAAAAAGGGATTCAAATTCCCGTTCATGTAAGGTTTATTTTAGGTCGAAACGAGGCGTAAATGCAGGCTGAAGCCATGTATTTCAACACTTTTTTCACCTGTTAAGAAAAAAACCTTTACAAACATACAAGACATTTGATATTATACTATCTTGTGTGAAACTATTCGGAGGTGCTTATTTAAAATGGCAGTAAAAATTCGCTTAAAACGTATGGGAGCTAAAAAATCTCCTTTCTATCGTATTGTAGTTGCAGATTCTCGTTCACCACGTGACGGACGTTACATTGAAGTTGTAGGAACTTATAACCCGGTTACTCAACCAGCTAAAGTTGACATCAACGAAGAGCTTGCTCTTAAATGGTTACAAGATGGAGCTAAACCATCTGATACAGTTCGTAACTTATTCTCAACACAAGGCATCATGGAAAAATTCCATGTTGCAAAAAACAGCAAGTAATCGACGGTAGTTGATGAAAGCTTTAATTGAAACAATTGTTTCAGCGCTTGTGGATTATCCGGAAGAGGTTATCGTGACTTCGAAGGAAGAGTCCGACCGAATTGTTTATGTCCTCTCCGTTCATAAAGAAGACATGGGCAAGGTCATCGGTAAACAAGGGCGTGTTGCTAAGGCGGTTCGGACTGTGGTATATGCAGCAGGATCCTCACAGCAGAAGAAAATCTATTTGGAGATTTCCGAATAAGGAGGGCTAATACCCCTCCTTTTTTTGTACTTCAAGAAGTTAAATTCTGACTTTAACCATATTCAAATAAGACTCGGAGTTTAAACTTTACGCCTTTATAAGACGCATCTTTTACCGATTTACGTTATACTTAAGAGAATGACCCCCATTTTTCAAAAAGATTACCCTATCATACATATTTTTTGAATGAAATAAGAAATCATAGATAATAGGAGGTGCTGGAATGAAAATTCTCCAAAATGTAATCGTTAACCAAGTATTAACGGAATCCAGCAAGAATCAGCTCCTCGAGAAGTACAAATCAAAACGTCTGCAGCTTCAAAAAGAGAGTGAACAGCTTCGTTTTGAACTGAAAAAACTTGAAAAAACTCGGAACCTTCAGCCCGCTAGTCTCCGTGCTCATTTTGAAAAAGAAATAAACCAAAGGCAAGAAAAAATCAAACTGCTTGAATTTCAAATGGAACAGTTAGAAATTCTTCCTACTGGAAGCGAACTGAAGGAACGAGAAGTTCAAAGTATCATTGAGGTAGAAATTGGGGCAGATTGGGACGAACTTATGACAACGAAGACTATTGTCATTAAAGATGGAATCGTCTCGGAAATTCGTTAGAGGTGAAAGAATGGAAAATTGGTTTAATGTAGGTAAAATTGTCAACACACATGGTCTTTTAGGTGAAGTCCGTGTTATTTCATCAACAGACTTTCCGGAAAAACGGTACAAAGTAGGCAATACGCTGTATTTATTTAGAGAAACAGAGAAAAAGCCTTTGCCACTTATTATCAGGTCGCATCGCAACCATAAAAACTTTAACCTATTGACGTTTGAAAACTACTACAACGTCGGTCAGGTCGAGGCTTTCCGGAATGGAGTCTTGAAAATTAAGGAAGCGCAGCTAGGTAAATTGGATGAAGGTGAATTCTACTTCCATGAAATCATCGGCTGTTCGGTGTTTACAGATGAAGGTGTAGAGATTGGGGAAATCATTGAGGTTCTAACGCCGGGCGCCAATGATGTTTGGGTCATTAAGAAAGCTGGCAGTAAGGATATTTTGATTCCGTATATTGATCAAATTGTGAAAGAAGTAGATATATCGGCTAAAAAAGTTATCATCACACCGATGGAAGGGCTTTTAGACTGATGAAAATCGATGTACTTTCGCTATTTCCAGAAATGTTCGAAGGGGTATTTGGCTCGTCAATTTTAAAAAAGGCAGCAGAAAAACAGGCTGTCAGCTATAATGTGACCAATTTTCGCGATTATGCAGACAATAAGCATTCGACAGTAGATGATTATCCTTATGGTGGCGGTGCAGGGATGGTATTGAAAGCACAACCCATTTTTGACGCCGTAGAAGCCCTTAAAGGACGCGCTGAACAAACTCCACGAGTTGTCCTGCTATGTCCACAGGGTGAGCGTTACACGCAGAGAAAAGCTGAGGAGTTTGCGAAAGAAGATCATCTTATTTTCATTTGCGGCCATTATGAAGGGTATGATGAGCGCATACGGGAGCATATTGTCACAGATGAGATATCAATAGGTGACTTTGTGCTTACAGGTGGAGAATTGGGTGCTATGGTTATTATAGACAGCGTTGTCCGCTTACTACCGGGCGTGTTAGGAAATGTAGACTCCCCGATTCTTGATTCATATTCTTCCGGTTTGTTAGAGCATCCCCATTATACTAGACCTGCAGATTTCAGGGGAATGAAAGTTCCTGATCCGCTTATATCCGGTAATCATAAAAAAATCGATGAATGGCGGATGAAAGAGTCACTACGCAGAACGTGGAACCGACGACCGGATTTGCTCGAAAGCTATGAACTTTCGGAAATTGAAAAAAAATTATTATCAGAGATCCAAAAAGAAGACTGATGTCTATTGCATCGGCACCTAGAGTATGATAGGATATACCTTGTGACTTGGGCAAAATGCTCAGTCTTATAACGATGTTCCGCTGCAAACAATTAGTATTTGTAAGAGCGTCCAGGAGGAGTTGAAATCGATGCAAAATCTTATTAACGATATCACAAAAGAACAACTTCGCACAGATCTTCCATCATTCAGACCTGGTGACACAGTACGTGTACACGTAAAGGTTATTGAAGGAACTCGCGAACGTATCCAGTTGTTTGAAGGCGTTGTAATCAAACGTCGTGGCGGCGGAGTTAGTGAAACTTTCACAGTACGTAAGATTTCTTACGGCGTTGGAGTGGAACGTGCTTTCCCTCTTCACACACCAAAAATTGCGCAATTAGAAGTTATCCGTCACGGTAAAGTACGTCGTGCGAAACTTTATTACCTACGCGAACTTCGTGGTAAAAAAGCACGTATTAAAGAAATTCGTCGTTAATTCTTCGAATATCTCTATGCGGGTTTGCCATGATTCACATATGGTGAATAACCAAACAGTATTATGCAAAAAAGGAGCTTGTTTAACAGGCTCCTTTTTTTGCACTTGAAGAAAAAAAATCGCTCATCAGGGTGAAGACTATAAAGAATCCTGCTCGCTATAGCTTCCGCAACATGTTAAAATAATTGTTGATATGCTTTTAAAAGGGTGGATAAGGATGGCGAAAAAGAAAAATGAATTGTGGGAATGGACTAAGGCGGTCATAATCGCGGTTATAGCAGCCACGCTGATTCGTTATTTCCTCTTGGCTCCAATTGTCGTGGACGGCAATTCCATGATGCCGACATTAAAGGACACGGACCGCATGTTAGTAAATAAAATCTCCTATTCAATTAGTGAACCGAAAAGATTCGATATTATTGTTTTTGAAGCCCCTGAAGGCAAAGATTATATAAAACGGGTCATCGGGTTGCCAGGCGAAAAAATAGAATATAAAGATGATACGCTTTACGTGAATGGAAAAGCCTATGCAGAGCCATACTTGGATGAATATAAAAAGCAGTTGATAGATGGCGGAGCTTTGACGGAATCATTTACATTAAGTGATGTCATAGAACAAGAAACTGTGCCTGAAGACCATCTATTTGTCTTAGGAGATAATCGCCGTTTTAGTAAGGACAGCCGCCATATTGGGGTTGGTGTTGTTCCTTACGATAAGGTGTTAGGTAAAACTAAATTAGTTTATTGGCCGATTGAAGACTTTCGATTGGCGGAATAGTAGGAAGGTTGATTCCATTGACAATACAGTGGTTCCCTGGCCATATGGCCAAAGCAAGAAGGGAAGTAACAGAAAAATTAAAACTAATCGATATCATTTTTGAACTTGTGGATGCCCGGATTCCTGCATCTTCACGAAATCCTATGATCGATGAAATCATACAGCATAAACCAAGGGTTATCCTTTTGAATAAGGCTGATATGGCTGATCCGGTAAAAACCAATGAGTGGCTTGAGTATTATAAATCGCAAGGTAAAACGGCAATCGCTATTAACTCACAGGCAGGAAATGGCTTAAACCAGATTACAGCTGCCTCTAAGAAACTTTTAAAAGAAAAGTATGACCGGATGGAATCAAGAGGAATTAAGCCGCGTGCGATTCGTGCTATGATTGTCGGTATTCCTAACGTAGGGAAATCGACTTTAATCAATCGCCTTGCTAAAAAAAACATTGCCAAAACAGGGAATACACCTGGTGTTACGAAAGCACAGCAATGGATAAAAGTAGGAAAGGAATTAGAACTTCTGGATACACCGGGGATTCTCTGGCCTAAATTTGAGGATCAGGAAGTTGGCTTAAGACTAGCGCTAACAGGAGCAATCAAAGATACGATTTTAAACTTGCATGAAGTTTCTTTATACGGCCTTCGCTTTTTAGAAAGAGAATATCCGGATCGTTTGAAATCCCGTTATAATCTGGATGTAATTCCTCAAGAAACGCTTGAATTATTTGATGCAGTTGGAAAGTTCAGAGGTTGTCTAGCATCTGGGGGCTTTATTGATTATGATAAAACCGCAGAATTGGTCGTTCGAGAAATCCGTTCTGAAAAGATGGGTCCGCTCACGTTTGAGCTACCGATAGAAAAAGAAGAAGAAAATACCCCCGAATAACTTCTTTTGAGGTTAGAGAACACAGACATGATTTTTAAAAGGAATGTCAGTTTATAGGGTTGATACGGAGCTGGAGGTAGATGTCAAAAGGTTTTTTTACTTTTTGATGTCTCTTTTCCGCTCCGTATTTTTGTTTAAGCTGTAGAAATGAAGCATGACTGCCGATAATTAAAATGATAGGTGATAAATGATGAAAACTGCTATGAGTATAAAAGAAATCTCTTCGAAGTTAAAAACAGTAAGCATGCCAGAAGATTCGTTCTTACAAGAATGCCAGGAGGATGGACGAAAGGGAGTAACGGACTTAGTAAGTAAATGGCATAGAGCCTATGAAAAAGAGTTACAGGTAAAGAATAATTTTATGAAAATGACGGAGTTTGAACGGGAGCTGCGAAAACAGGGCTTTTCAGTTCTTTCCGGTATCGATGAAGTAGGAAGAGGGCCGTTAGCGGGACCAGTTGTGACTAGTGCAGTTATTTTACCGGAATCCTTTTATCTGCCAGGGCTAAATGATTCTAAGAAGATTCCTGAATCAAAGAGGGAACTATTTTATGAGACTATCGTAAAGGAAGCCCTATCCATCGGGGTGGGCATTGTACATAGCGAAGAAATTGATGAAATCAATATATATCAAGCTACGAAAAAGGCCATGATTGCGGCGGTGAACAATCTTTCAGAACTCCCGGATCATTTGCTGATTGATGCGATGGAACTTGAAGTGCCGATTCCTCAACTTTCACTCATAAAGGGAGATGCAAGATGTATCTCTATCTCTGCTGCCTCTATTATCGCGAAGGTGACACGTGACAGGATGATGAAGGAATATGGGGAAGCGTATCCAGAATACGGATTTGAAAAGCATATGGGGTACGGCACAAAACAACATTTAGAAGCACTCGATAATCACGGGCTTACACCTTGGCATAGGAGAAGTTTTGCACCTGTAAAGGAAATCGCCGCACGAATGAAGGACTAAGCTAAGAGAGAGGGCGAGAGAGATGCAATCGATAACAAGCGGTCAATCCGTGTCTTCACCCATTGAAATACAGGGAAGTTCGAGTTTGAAAAATGGACAAATCCTTTTCGGAAAAGTGAACAGGATTTATCCTAACCAAACAGGGGAAGTGCAGATTGGCCATCAAAAAATGATTGCTACACTCGATTCACCACTTCAGGCAGGAGAAAGGTATTGGTTTCAAGTACAGCAGCCAAATGAAGAGAACGTTGTGTTAAAAGTACTAGATTCTCCGATTATGAACTTTTCTAATTTAAAGGGAGGGGCTTCACAATTGCTCGCTCATCTTGGCATATCTCCAGAACCGGAGGCAACCAGGCTTGCCGAATATTTACTGAAAAATCAAGTCCCGATTACAAAGGATACTTTTTTGTCCGCTCTGCAATGGGTAAAATCTGCTGGTTCGGAAGAATATGGGCTGTCTATCATCAAAATAATGTTTCTTCAGCAATTACCTTTTGTTAAAGATGTTTTTGTAGCGTTGTTGGCACAAGCAAAAGGCGAACCTTTTCACAAATTGCTCAGTGGTCTGCAGCAACAATTACAGGACAGTGTTTCGGAAACATCAGTAAAACTAAAAGGGGTATTAGACTCTTTACATGTAACTAAACTGAATCAGCTTCAACAAACTGGTTTACAGAAACTTGTTACCACTTGGATCGATTCCAATGCATCAGCTGAATTGAAATCCGGGGCATTCTCCCTACTTCAAAAGACTGGTTTCATTCCAATGGGGATTACTGAGGCTAGCTTTTTGGAGAAATTAGTTGTCGAATCGGCGGAAATATCAGGATCTACTAAGAACTCAGTGACTGATAAACTACAACAGGGACTGCAATTGCTATCTGATGCAAAAAATGGAACGTTGGGGAAAGTTGAAAAGGTCGAATATAGTCTAAATCGGTTATTGAACGGTCTTGATTATGTAGAAGCAAGAACGTCTACTGAGATCAAATCAATTCAGCAAAAAGCCATTTCTTCAGAAGAACTGTCCGCTCTTGCATCCCGCTTGCTTGAGCGTACGTTTGCAGAAGCATCAGCCGGAAATAGAATAGCGGGTGCCGAAATAGAGGTAAATGATCTGATAGCCCATTTAAATAAGGATACAGTGAAAGTTACCGAGTCGAAGGGTAAAGTGACAGAACTACTGATTCAATCGCTTAAGCAACGTCCTGAGGCGCTCTCCGTTACGAATGCTGAGAAATTAGTGCTTGCACAATTGCTGGAATCTGAATATCAAACAATCGATTTCACGGATGGTGCCTCTGTTGCACAACAACTTAAAGAGTGGACGAAGATGCTTGGACTACAGTTGGAACATGCTCTTGCTAATATGCCTGGAGATGGTTTGGAAGATTTAACAAAGGATTTAGAGACCCTCAAACCGTTGCTACTTAAACTTCTGAACGAGCAAAATCCGGTATCCGTTAAGGAATTGGCAGAACAAATTTTGAATCGAATTACTGCTCAACAGGTTCTTTCACAGGAAAACGGCCCCTTGCAGAACTTACTCCTTACATTACCTCTCAATCTTGGGTCTTCTCAAACGGATTTAACGTTGCAATGGAGCGGAAGGAAAAAAGATGGTAAGATAGACCCCGATTATTGTCGAGTCCTGTTTTATTTAGAGTTAGAAAATCTTAAGGAAACGGTCATTGACATGCAGGTTCAAAACCGGGTCATAAAAGTGACGGTCATTAATGAGCATAGTAAAATAATAAAAGCAGCTGCCGGAGATTATCTTACAATGTTGAAAGCGAATCTGGAAAAAATGGATTACAGATTATCCGGAGTTTTATTTGAAAATCCAGTGAGCAAAAAAAATACTGACTCAAAATTGAAATCCGCCCTTTTTTCAGAAACAGAATCATATAGTGGGGTGGATATTCGGATATGACGAATGAAAAACGAAAAGAAGCGATCGCCTTAAAATATGACCCGGAGATATCGAAATCCCCTGTCATCTTGGCAAAGGGGAAAGGTAAAACTGCGGAAAAGATTCTAGATAAAGCAATGAAACTGAATATTCCTGTTCAAAAAGACGTGTCGTTAACCTCACTTTTGGGGCAATTGGATATTAATCAAACGATTCCGGAAGAATTGTATGAAGCGGTTGCAGAGGTATTTGCGTTTATTTATAAAGTTGACCGGGACTTGAATCGGTAAGACTTAAATTATTTGGATTGATATATGTGAATTTATGGTTGGTTTATGTAGAATTTTAGGGAATGCGCGTAAAAATTTTTATTATATTAAAAACATACTAAACTATCAGAAAAAGGATAAAGCTATGGCTTTGTCCTTTTTCTTTTCTAAAGATTTAAAATTTTTTCGAAAGATAACTATAATGTTTCAGAAAAAGATAGATGAATAAAATGATGAAAAAAGGCTTGTAAACAAAGTATTTATACTAAATGAAAAATGAAATGGCTATTTTAAAAATGGAGATTTCGGACCGGGTTAAATACTATTTTAAAAAAATAAACATATTAGTGGACACTGTTTTTCCCATTTTATACACCGGCCAGGAAGTATATCGTAATAATTTTTTTGAAACATTTCGAAAGAAAATCATGCACGAAGGAGAATTTTGTTGTAATATGATAGAGAAAACATGCATCAAATCTAAATGTTGTTTTTTGGTAGTTGTTTTTTAGTAGATAAGGAGGATGGGAAATGAATATCCATGAGTATCAGGGGAAAGAGATTTTGAGACAATACGGGGTATCTGTTCCGAATGGCCGGGTTGCCTTTACTGTTGATGAAGCAGTAGAAGCAGCGAAGGAGTTAGGTACAGATGTTGTTGTCGTCAAAGCTCAAATTCATGCGGGCGGCCGCGGGAAAGCCGGCGGAGTTAAGGTAGCGAAGAATCTTGACGAAGCGCGTACATATGCAGAAGAGATTCTTGGTAAAACGCTGGTGACCCATCAAACAGGACCTTCAGGTAAAGAAGTTAAGCGTTTACTTATAGAAGAAGGCTGCGACATTACGAAGGAATATTATATTGGACTGGTCCTAGACCGTGCAACAAATAGTGTCGTATTGATGGCTTCTGAAGAAGGCGGAACGGAAATTGAGGAAGTTGCTGAAAAAACTCCAGAGAAAATTTTCAAGGAAGTGATCGATCCGGTTGTCGGTTTAACTGGCTTCCAGGCACGAAGAATTGCTTTCAATATCAACATTCCGGCTTCACTAATAAATAAGGCGTCTAAACTGATGGTCAACTTATATACAGCTTTCGTTGAAAAGGATTGTTCAATTGCTGAAATCAACCCATTAGTTGTGACAGGCGACGGCAATGTAATGGCACTAGATGCTAAATTGAATTTCGATGATAATGCGATTTATCGCCAAAAAGACATTGCGGATTACCGTGATCTAGATGAAGAAGATGCTAAAGAAATTGAAGCATCTAAACATGGTCTTAGTTACATATCGCTTGACGGAAATATCGGCTGTATGGTTAATGGTGCGGGGCTTGCAATGGCAACGATGGACATCATTAAACACTATATGGGAGACCCTGCTAACTTCCTTGACGTTGGGGGCGGAGCTACAGAGGAAAAAGTAAAAGAGGCTTTCAAAATCATCCTATCTGATCAAAAAGTAAAAGGTATCTTTGTAAATATCTTCGGAGGAATTATGAAATGTGACATCATCGCGACAGGTGTCGTAGCTGCTGCAAAAGAGCTAGGCTTGGATGTCCCTCTTGTTGTTCGTCTTGAAGGAACGAATGTGGATCTTGGGAAAAAGATTTTGAAAGAGTCTGGTTTAAATATTACGGCTGCTGAATCAATGGCAGATGGAGCACAAAAAATAGTATCACTTGTAGGATAATAGGCAGGGGGGAACATAATGAGCGTTTATATTAATAAAGATACGAAAGTGATCGTTCAGGGAATCACTGGCTCAACAGCATTATTTCATACAAAACAGATGTTGGAATACGGCACGAAGATCGTGGGTGGAGTAACTCCGGGTAAAGGTGGAACAGAAGCGGAAGGGGTACCTGTATTTAATACAGTTTCCGAAGCTGTCACTGAAACCGGAGCAAATGCATCTGTTATCTACGTACCTGCTCCATTTGCAGCGGATGCCATTCTTGAAGCAGTTGATGCAGAGCTTGATCTTGTAATTTGTATCACGGAGCACATTCCTGTCCTTGACATGGTTAAGGTGAAGCGATATATGCAAGGCAAAAAAACTCGTTTAATTGGACCAAACTGTCCGGGTGTTATTACTCCGGAAGAGTGTAAGATTGGTATTATGCCAGGGTATATCCATAAAAAAGGTCATGTAGGCGTGGTTTCTCGTTCTGGAACTTTGACGTATGAAGCGGTTCACCAATTATCACAAGCTGGCATTGGACAATCATCCGCTGTCGGTATCGGTGGGGATCCTGTTAACGGAACTGATTTTATTGATGTACTTAAGGCATTCAATGAAGATCCAGAAACTCATGCGGTGATCATGATTGGGGAAATCGGTGGCACAGCAGAAGAAGAAGCAGCGATCTGGGTGAAAGAAAATATGACGAAGCCAGTTGTCGGGTTTATTGGTGGCCGCACGGCTCCAGCCGGTAAACGTATGGGACATGCTGGTGCTATTATTTCAGGCGGTAAGGGAACAGCTGATGAGAAAATCCGCGTTATGAATGAATGCGGTATCAAAGTAGCAGAGACTCCATCCGTTATGGGCGAAACTTTGATTTCTGTCCTTAAAGAAAAAGACATGTATGAACCTTGCAAAACACACTAATCTAAGATGGGCCGACCTGTTTTTTGGGTCGGTCTTTATTTCACTTCAATCTCCCCGAAACACATTTTAACGACCGCAATATATCTTCTTTTAAAAAATTCCGATTAGGGGTGTTTCTAATTGAACAGGAAAGAAAAATTAATCCACCTCCATCATTGCCGTGGAGCAGGATGGAAAACGATCCAAACAATTATGGCCTTTAATCCATCTCTTTCTTCCCTTTTCACAACCACTTACACCGAATGGGTGAAAATCCTTCCCATACCTTCAAATAAATTAAATCTCTTTCTGAAAGATTTACATTCTCTTAATACGATTGAAAAGGTAAGGCAATACGAATATCACCAGATTAAATGTCTGACTGTGTTTGATGAAGATTACCCATTTTTACTGAAGCAGATATTTGATCCCCCGTGGGTGCTTTATTTTAAAGGCAATAAACAGCTTCTAGAGAATCAGAGTACTTTAGGTGTCGTTGGAACACGTAAGCCAACCTCGTATGGACTAGAGGCCTTAAAAACGATTTTACCACCACTTGTGCGCAAAGATTTTGTCATCATCAGTGGAGTGGCAGCTGGAATCGATGCGGCTGCACACAAAGTCACATTGGATGAAGGGGGTAATACGATTGGAGTTTTAGGTGGAGGGCTATTGAGAATTTATCCCAAATCTAATATCTCGCTTGCAAGAGAAATAAGCAATAAAGGGTTATTACTATCTGAGACTCCACCGGAGATGAGGGCGGAACCTTGGATGTTTCCTCTTCGCAATCGTATAATTAGTGGATTATCCAAAGGAGTATTTGTGGTAGAAGCTAAAGAAAAGAGCGGTTCACTAATAACTGCACAGGCAGCTCTGGAACATGGCAGAGAGGTATTTGCACTTCCAGGTAACGTATCAAGTCCAGAATCATTAGGGGCCAATCAATTAATTCAAGATGGAGCCAAACTTGTTTTGAGTTCGTTACAGATTGAGGAAGAATTTTGAACATAATAATATAGAAGATATACGGAAAAATTGAAAAGGAAATAGCAAAAATGATACTTTTTTAGATGAATAGGTTGAAATTTTAGACAAAAAGGTTGAAAATATTGTAAAACTGTTATAAGTTTTGCAAATGACACCTCTTGTTAAAATACCTAAAATTAAATAAATCAGTATGCTTTGAAAAATAAAGAGGTGTTGACAAATGAATTTTGAATGATTAATAATAGTGAAGATTTATATTACCTCTTTGAGGAGGATTTATTGGATGTCAGAATATTTAGTGATTGTGGAATCGCCCGCAAAGGCGAAAACAATAGAACGTTACTTAGGAAAAAAATATAAAGTAAAGGCTTCCATGGGGCATGTACGCGATTTGCCTAAAAGTCAAATGGGTGTCGATGTTGAACATGAATATGAGCCTAAATATATAACTATCCGCGGCAAAGGCCCGGTTCTAAAAGAATTGAAAACAGCTGCAAAAAAAGCGAAAAAAATCTATCTCGCAGCTGACCCCGACAGAGAAGGTGAAGCAATTGCCTGGCATTTAGCACACAGTCTAGATGTCGACATTAATTCAGATTGCCGCGTCGTATTCAATGAGATTACGAAGGAAGCGATCAAAGAATCATTTAAATCACCGAGACCCATTAATATGAAGTTGGTTGATGCACAGCAAGCAAGGAGAATATTGGATCGTTTGGTCGGATATAATATCAGCCCGCTTTTGTGGAAAAAAGTGAAAAAAGGCTTAAGTGCAGGACGAGTTCAATCGGTTGCTGTTCGGATGATTATTGACCGAGAGAAAGAAATCAAAGACTTTGTACCGGAAGAGTATTGGACAATCAAGGCGGATTTTGTAAAAGGAAAAGAACAGTTTGAAGGTTCCTTTTTCAGCCTTGGTGGTGAACGGAAAGAATTAAACACGGAAGAAGATGTCAAGAAAGTACTTGCTTCTTTAAACGGCGGCGAATTTACCATTGGTACTGTGACGAAAAAGGAAAGAAAGCGTAATCCAGCTGCACCTTTTACGACATCTTCCTTACAACAAGAAGCAGCTCGTAAATTGAATTTCAGGGCCAAGAAAACAATGATGCTCGCTCAGCAGCTTTATGAAGGAATTGAGCTTGGAAAAGAAGGCACAGTCGGGCTAATTACTTATATGAGAACGGATTCAACCCGGATTTCGGATGTTGCCAAGCAGGAAGCCCATAGCTTCATTCAAAACAGTTATGGTGATGCTTATGTTCAGGTTGAACAGCGCAAAGAGAAAAAACAGACAAATGCTCAGGACGCGCATGAAGCGGTTAGACCCACAAGCACATTACGTGAACCAAGCTTAGTGAAGGAGTTTTTATCTAGAGATCAATTCCGTTTATATAAATTAATTTGGGAACGCTTTGTTTCAAGTCAAATGTCTTCGGCTGTAATGGATACAATGAGCATTGACCTTCACAATGGTGATGTCATTTTCCGGGCAAATGGTTCTAAAATTAAATTTCCAGGTTTCATGAAGGTATATGTTGAAGGTTCGGATGACTCAGTGGAAGAACAAGAAAATGCCCTTCCAGATGTAAAAAAAGGAGATCAATTCTTTTCAAAAGATGTCGAACCGAAGCAGCATTTCACACAGCCACCGCCACGCTATACAGAGGCGCGTCTTGTCAAAACACTAGAGGAACTAGGCATAGGCCGGCCGTCTACATATGCTCCTACATTGGATACGATTCAAAAACGAGGCTATGTTACCCTTGATAATAAGCGATTTATCCCGACTGAGCTAGGTGAAATTGTCCTTGAATTGATACGTGAATTCTTCCCGGATATTCTTGATGCAGAATTCACAGCTAAGATGGAACAGGAATTTGATAGTGTCGAAGAAGGAAGCATTGAATGGATTAAGGTCATTGACGAATTTTACAAAGATTTCGCTATTCATTTGGCTAAAGCGGAAGTCGAAATGGAGAAAATTGAAATTAAAGATGAGCCTGCAGGGGAAGATTGCGTAGAATGCGGTCATGAGATGGTCTTTAAAATGGGTCGATATGGAAAGTTTATGGCTTGCAGTAATTTCCCGGATTGCCGTAACACAAAACCAATCGTTAAAGAAATTGGAGTGAAATGTCCGAAATGTAAAGAAGGCAACATCATTGAGCGGAAAAGTAAAAAGCGCCGACTGTTTTACGGTTGTGATACCTATCCAGGATGTGACTTCATTTCATGGGATAAACCTCTACCTCGTAGTTGTCCAAAATGTGAAGGTACGCTTGTTGAGAAAAAACTCAAAAAAGGCGTGCAGGTACAGTGTATGGATTGTGATTTCAAAGAAACACCTCAAGCTTAGAAAAGGTGGTCTATATGCTCCCATATTTCTATGTTCAATAGAGAAACTCTAAATAATATGTGGACTCGGCATCTGCCGAGTTTCTTTATGTTTATGGATGTGTGCTATCATCATAATAAGAGGATTTTATTTCCAAGAAGAAATTGGATAAAGCCTGAAACTTTTTTATTTGGGTCATGTAATGTAAAATTCAGTGGACAAGTGTATTATTTTAAAGATATAATTCCTCTTTGTGTCCGTTATCCATCTTAGAAAACCTGGGTTGTAGGAAGAATGCCGGATTGATGGCATAGGGTTTACAATTATCGTCAGCAGGAACGAGTATTTTATGGGTAAAATACATATATATCGTTAAAAATGATGTCCTTTATAAAAGCGATTTTAATGATAAATCATCCTGTCTTATCATATCTATACATGGAGGTTCGAAAAATGAAAGAAGCAAAAGTAAGTGTAATCGGTGCTGGGCTTGCAGGAAGTGAAGCAGCGTGGCAATTGGCTAAAAGAGGAATTAAAGTCGATTTATACGAAATGCGGCCGGTAAAACAAACACCAGCACATCATACCGACAAATTCGCTGAGCTTGTTTGTTCTAATTCACTTCGGGCAAATACCTTAACAAATGCAGTAGGTGTTTTAAAAGAAGAAATGCGGATTTTGGATTCTGTTATTATGTCTGCAGCAGACGCCTGTGCTGTTCCTGCCGGAGGTGCATTAGCTGTCGATCGTCATGAATTTGCCAGTCTTGTTACGGAAAAGGTGAAAAATCATCCAAATGTTACTGTCATTAATGAAGAAGTGCTAGATATCCCTGAAGGTCCTACTGTCATTGCCACTGGTCCGCTTACAAGTCAGTCTCTATCTGACAGCTTAAAGCAGATTATGGATGAAGAATACTTATATTTCTATGATGCAGCTGCTCCAATTCTTGAAAAAGAAAGCATCAATATGGATAAGGTTTATTTGAAATCCCGTTATGATAAAGGGGAAGCAGCCTATTTGAATTGTCCGATGACGGAAGAAGAGTTTGACCGTTTCTATGAAGCATTAATTTCTGCTGAAACTGTTCCTCTTAAAGAATTTGAAAAAGAAATCTTTTTCGAAGGTTGTATGCCAATTGAAGTGATGGCGTCACGCGGGAAGAAAACGATGTTATTCGGACCATTGAAGCCTGTTGGTTTAGAAGATCCGAAAACAGGAAAACGACCATTCGCTGTAGTCCAACTACGCCAGGATGATGCAGCTGGTACTCTTTACAACATTGTTGGTTTTCAGACACATTTAAAATGGGGACCGCAAAAAGAAGTACTTCAGCTTATACCAGGATTGGAAAATGCTGAAATTGTTCGTTACGGAGTAATGCATCGAAACACTTTCATAAACTCTCCAAACGTCCTAAAACCTACGTACCAGTTCAAAAATCGCGATGACTTATTCTTTGCCGGTCAGATGACTGGTGTCGAGGGATATGTAGAGTCAGCTGCATCAGGATTAGTTGCGGGTATCAATGCTGCGAGAATTATCCAAGGGTTGGAGCCTGCCATTTTCCCTGCCGAAACGACAATGGGTAGTATGGCTCGGTACATAACATCGACAAATGGAAAGAGCTTTCAGCCGATGAATGCCAACTTTGGCCTGCTTCCAGACCTTGAAGTAAGAATCAAAGCGAAAAAAGATCGGAATGAAATGCATGCCAAACGCGCTTTAGACACAATTCAGAACTTTGTGAAAACTTTGTAAAATATTTGCCTGGAGTTTTAAAGTATGATACTATTTATTAGCCTTTGCGAGGTGTTTCCATGATTAATCAAAATAAGGCATTATCATCCTTCATCGAATATTTACAAATAGAAAAAAACAGTTCACATTACACCATTGAAAATTACAAACGGGATATTCACGAATATTTTTTGTTCCTGAATGAACAAGGGGTTATCGATGTCACGTCTGTCGAATATTTTGATATCCGGTTGTTTTTAACGAATTTATATGAGAAAAAACTTTCTAAGCGAACTGTGGCAAGAAAAACATCTTGCCTGCGGAGCTTTTATAAATTTTTATTACGTGAAGGTGATGTGAAGGATAATCCTTTTTCTCTTGTTTCTTTACCTAAAAAGGATCAAAAGCTACCACGCTTTCTTTATGAGAAAGAAATGAATCAGTTATTTTCTTCTTTAAAGAAAAATTCACCGATAGGAAAAAGGAACGCTGCACTTTTGGAATTACTGTATGCTACGGGCATTCGCGTAAGTGAGTGCTGCGAAGTTAAACTGCAGGATATCGACCTGTCCCTAGGTACAGTACTCGTCCATGGAAAAGGGAAGAAAGATCGCTACGTTCCAGTTGGAAGTTATGCTCAGGAAGCGATAGATTTATACATACGCACAGCTAGGATGGAATTGACTTCGTCTGACGCTAAGGCGCATGCTTATTTATTTGTTAATTTTCGTGGAGACCCTCTGACAGCTAGGGGAGTTCGCTATATATTAAATGAATTGATTAAAAAGTCAGCCGCAGATGGAAGTCTTCACCCCCATATGCTAAGGCATTCCTTTGCTACACACCTACTAAATAATGGGGCGGACATACGTACGGTTCAGGAATTGCTTGGTCATTCAAAAATTTCATCAACGCAAGTGTATACGCATGTTACAAAAGACCAATTAAAAAAAGTCTACAATGCATCACATCCGCGAGCTTAAATGTTGAAAGGGGACACTTTATGACAACGATATTTGCAGTGCATCATAAAGGTGAATGTGCCATGTCCGGTGATGGGCAGGTTACTTTAGGAAATTCAGTAGTGATGAAGCATACAGCAAGGAAAGTAAGAAAGATCTTTAATGGTAATGTCCTTGCAGGTTTTGCAGGGTCGGTTGCAGATGCATTCACTTTATTTGAGATGTTCGAAGCTAAGCTTGAAGAGTATAATGGCAACCTTCAACGTGCTGCTGTCGAAATGGCGAAGCAATGGCGAAGTGATAATGTACTAAGAAAGCTGGAAGCGATGTTAATCGTCATGGATAAAAATGATTTGCTTCTTGTTTCTGGTACCGGAGAAGTAATTGAACCGGATGACGGGATTCTTGCAATAGGATCAGGAGGAAATTATGCACTGGCAGCCGGCAGGGCATTAAAGCGTTTTTCTAGTGAGTATTTATCAGCCAAGGAAATCGCCCAATCATCTTTACAAATTGCAGCGGAAATTTGTGTGTTTACGAATACGAATATAATCGTGGAAGAGTTGTAAGGAGGAGCGCATAATGTCAAAAAAAGCTAATTTAACACCGAGGCAAATCGTTGAAAAACTGGATCAGTATATCGTGGGACAACGGGAGGCAAAACGGGCAGTGGCAGTGGCTCTCCGGAATCGATACCGCCGTTCCCTTCTATCGGATCAACTTCGTGATGAAGTCGTTCCGAAAAACATATTAATGATTGGACCGACGGGCGTTGGGAAAACAGAAATTGCTCGGAGAATGGCTAAATTGGTTGGTGCTCCTTTTGTGAAAGTTGAAGCAACGAAATTTACCGAAGTTGGATATGTCGGCCGGGATGTAGAATCCATGGTGCGTGATTTGGTAGAGACATCTGTCCGCCTCGTGAAGGAAGAAAAGATGGCCAGCGTAAAAGAACGGGCAGAAGAAAATGCGAATCGCCGTTTAATAGAATTATTAGTGCCATCTACAAAAAAACAGAGCAATTTTAAGAATCCTCTAGAAGTCTTTTTTGGAGGTAGTAACAATCAAGATGAGCAGGATCCGGATGAAAATTCCGAAGATTTAAATCTGCAGCAAAAAAGAAACATTGTAGCTGATAAACTGGCTAATGGTGAGTTAGAGAATGAAATGATCACGGTTGAAGTGGAAGAACAGGCCGCTTCAATGTTTGATATGCTCCAAGGTTCGGGAATGGAACAAATGGGTATGAATATGCAGGATGCGTTAGGAAGCTTGATGCCTAAGAAAAGTAAGAAGCGTAAATTAAAGGTCAGTGAAGCGAGAATAGTTTTAACGAATGAAGAAGCGGCAAAATTGATTGATATGGATGAAGTTACTTCGGATGCTGTGTACGGTGCTGAGCAGAACGGGATTATCTTCATCGATGAAATCGATAAAATTGCCAGTAAGCAATCAGGGGGTTCATCGGCGGACGTTTCGAGAGAAGGTGTCCAAAGGGATATTCTTCCAATTGTCGAGGGTTCGACAGTTGTGACTAAATATGGTTCGGTTAAAACGGATCATGTGCTGTTCATTGCGGCTGGGGCCTTCCATATGGCTAAACCATCTGATCTTATTCCTGAATTACAGGGGAGGTTTCCGATCCGTGTAGAATTGAACAAATTAACTGTAGATGACTTTGTTCGAATCCTACATGAACCAGACAATGCTTTGTTAAAACAATATGTAGCTTTGTTAGAAACTGAAGGTATAGAAATTGAATTTTCTGACGATGCTGTTCGTAAGATAGCTGAAGTAGCCTTTGAGGTAAACCAAAACACAGACAATATTGGTGCAAGACGCCTTCATACTATTTTAGAGCGGCTTCTTGAAGACCTGTCGTTTGAAGCTCCGGAAATCACGATGGAGAAGATTACTATCACGCCTCAGTATGTCGAAGAAAAACTAGGATCGATCGCTCGAAATAAAGATTTAAGCCAGTTTATCCTTTAAGAATGAAACAAATGGCAATATGTTTGCCCATGCAATGAACATAAAATTACGGAAATACAATTTCATAGTCTATTGTGAACCATGGTATTTTTTAGGAGGAACAAATCAAATGAACTTATTAGCAAAAACAAGGAAAATTAATGCAATGCTCCAAAAAGCAGCAGGAAAAGCAGTTAACTTCAAAGAAATGGCAGAAAGCTTAAGTGAAGTTATCGAAGCAAATGTATTCGTCGTCAGCCGACGTGGAAAATTACTCGGCATAGCAGTAAGTCAGCAAATCGAGAATGAACGTATGTACAAAATGTTAGAAGATAAGCAATTCCCTGAAGTGTATACTAAAAACTTATTTAATATTCCAGAAACATCTTCTAACCTGGATATCGAAAGTGAATACACTGCTTTCCCAGTTGAAAACAAAGAACTTTTTGCAACTGGATTAACAACAATCGTACCGATTATGGGTGGAGGAGAACGTTTAGGAACATTGGTTCTTGCTCGTTTACAAGAGAAATTCCACGATGACGACTTAATCTTAGCTGAATATGGTGCAACTGTAGTCGGTATGGAAATTCTTCGTGAGAAATCCGAAGAAATCGAGGAAGAAGCACGTAGTAAAGCGGTAGTTCAAATGGCCATTTCCTCATTATCATATAGCGAATTAGAAGCTATTGAGCATATTTTTGAAGAGCTTAAAGGTAATGAAGGTCTACTTGTAGCATCGAAAATTGCAGATCGTGTTGGTATCACTCGTTCGGTAATCGTTAATGCATTGAGAAAATTAGAAAGTGCAGGGGTTATCGAATCACGTTCACTTGGTATGAAAGGTACGTATATCAAAGTATTGAATGATAAATTCCTGCTAGAACTAGAAAAACTGAAAAATAACTAACAGAGAAAAAGGCAGTCCTTGAAAAGGGCTGCCTCAGTTTGTAGATAAAAGGGGTTCGGAATTAAAACATTCCGAACCCCTTTTGAAATTTCCTTTGAATTTTGCTCAGTATTAAGGAATTGGGTCTCTGCGAGCCCACTATGTTAGGCCATTTTTGGACCTTGCCATGTCCAATTGGCCATCTTCTTTAAATTCATGGCAGCGAAAGTGAGCATCGCCTGCATC
>NZ_JBNNTG010000031.1:0-65818 GCF_050278525.1 Peribacillus sp. NPDC096540
GATATGTATTCAGAGGTCGGTCGCCCAAGTATTGATCCAGTTATTTTAGTTAAACTGACATTCATTCAATGACAATATCAAAAGGGGTTCGGAATTAAAACATTCCTAACCCCTTTTGTCTACAAACTGAAAGGACATCCAAACCAAAGGATGTCCTTTTTCTGCAAATATTATGCTGATTATTACCTAAAGAAGCCGTTTTAAACTTTAAAAAATGAACTCTAGTATGTATCAAACGGAGCATATCTCTTAACTAGTTATCCCCCTAAAAAATGCAGAGTAATCTATATCCTTTATAGTCCAAAGCTAGAGCCTCACATCATGCGTTTCTGTCTTATATTACTCGTTCCAAAAAATGTTTCACAAATCGATCTGCATCTACTTTCGTACAGACGCGAATCTTTGACTCACCTTCATTGAAACCGATTGTTCTACCTGTCTCTTCTCCTTCAGTCACAACCTTGACGTTCATCCATTCTGTAGTCACAAAACTCGGATCAATCACAACTCCAACCGCGAGTGGATCATGAAGAGCACACCCTCCAATACCTGGATTGAAAGTTTCATAAGACTTCATATAAAATTCGGTCATTTCTGCAAAGAATTGGGCAGTCCCTTTTCCTGTCGAGCGCCATTCATCAAGCTTCGATCTTAGTAAAAACGTTTGATGTGTTACATCAAGTCCCACAATGGTGACGGGCATCCCTGAAGAGAACAGATAATCAGCTGCTTCGGGGTCAGATACGATATTGGCTTCAGCGTACGGGGTTACATTTCCTGGTACTGTTACTGCCCCACCCATTATCACTACCTCTTTAACCAGCGAGATTATTTCTGGGGCTTTTTTAATGGCCAATGCGATATTAGTTAGCGGTCCGACAGCGATAATCGTTATTTCATGCGGACGACTTTTTACCTGATTGATTATAAAATCGATTGCACTTTCAGGTGATGCTTGAATAGCTGGTTCATTCTTAAGCGTATTTCCTAAACCGTCTTCTCCATGAACATGCTTTGGATACTTTTTCTTCATTCCACGCACCAATGTTTGATTGGCCCCTTTAAAAACAGGAATATTCTTTTCTACCTTTTCCAAAACTGCCAGCGTATTACGAGTTGATTCAGCTACGGATACGTTACCAAAACAAGTCGTAAAGCCTAGCACGTCCAATTCTGGAGAGTTTAATGCGTATGCCATCGCTAAGGCATCATCAACCCCTGTATCAACATCAAATATTATTGGTTTCATATATTTTCCCACTTTCCTAATTCCAGCTTTTTTAAACGGATTACGATGGTAGTACTGTTGACCATATTTCTTTTAAAAACCCTGGATCTTAATGAACAGACTAACGATACAGTTACTTTGGAAGCACCCGCGTGGTTTGCTACATCTACATCCGTTACATCCCATTTTTTCTTTTCTTATGTATTAAAGAAACCGGTTTTCAAACTAAATTTTAGCATTCAATTTAAGGTTATTCCACGGAAAGTTTAAGAGATTTATAATTGACAATAAACAAGAAAAACAGATACTCTCCACAATTTAGCAGTAAATACATGGAAGGAATGATTCAAAATGGTACAACCTTGTTGGGTGATTCAGTTGGGGAACCTCATCCTGCCGTTTTTCATCTGTGCCTTAAAATATACAAAGATATTTACTTAAATGTATGCTTGACTAGTAAATACTTATATTAGATTATTAATTCAAAGATATTTATTTAAAATTCAATATCAGTGATTTCATTTTTAAAATTGGCCAAATAGTTGAAGGGTATAAATAGTAGATAATATGAGGTTACCAGCATAAAGTAAGTTGTTAGATTCTACTTTAGTAAATGGATATTCAAGGTGGAAAAAAGATGAAGATGTTAAAGTTAATTGAAGATTTTCCTTCTACGTACAAAAAGGGAACAAAGTTCTTTATTATTTCCGATTCAGAGTTCATAGGAGTGAAAAGCTATGTATTACTTTCCGAAGATTTGCAAGGCAAAATTGTGGTATCTGAAGAGGAATTGAAA
The DNA here is from genome assembly GCF_050278525.1 of Peribacillus sp. NPDC096540. Lineage (NCBI taxonomy): Bacteria > Bacillati > Bacillota > Bacilli > Caryophanales > Bacillaceae > Peribacillus > Peribacillus sp. NPDC096540. Next base: position 2,025 of record NZ_JBNNTG010000031.1, read on the forward strand.
AATATATTTGTTTCTATTAATTAGGATTTGTTTATTCTTTTTCTCTTTATACACTTCCCTTTAGCCAGGCAATCATTAATGCATGTAATTATTTAAAGTTAAACTTTTTTAATTCAACATTTTGGCTCATATAAGTTATTGTAATTCACAGAAAAAACGAGGAATTTTCATGTAGAAAATCCCTCGTTTTTTCTTATTTTAAATCTTCAATTGAATCAATATCGACATAATCTGGTACGACCAGACCATTTTTTGTTCCTTTTAGATTTGGTCCAAGGTCAACCATGTCATCTTTATACTTATTATAGTATTCAAGATGTGTACCAGGGAGCCATGCAGCTACCATTGCATCCGCACTTCCGTTTGCAACGCCAGCAAACATTGGTCCCACTTCAACTTGACTTAATGTTACATCATAACCATTCTGCTCTAGAACCTTGCCAATCACATTTGTACTGGCAATTTCCGTGTCCCATGCAACATAGACCAGTTTGATTTTCTCGCCATTTCCTGATTTAGCACCTTTGGTCCATTCGGATACTTTGTCCTGATTTTCGCTTATCCATTTTTCTGCTGCTTCTGAAGGAGACATTCCTTCAGTAACTTTGACCATTACATCTTCCATATCTTCAGTTTCCCAGAAGAATTGATCAAGAATTTTATAAGCGCCGGGGGCATCTTGCTCGAGGCCTTTTCTGGCAATCGAATTGATGTTTTCAGCCCCGCCAAAGGATTCATTCGGATCTTCGAGATATTTCAAGTCATATTTCGAGAACATCCAATGCGGTGACCATCCTGTAACGACGATTGGTTCTTTTTTATCAATCGCTTTTTTCAATTCAGCAACCATTGCCGCCGAAGACCCTTCAACCAACTTCCAATCATCCAGCTTATAATCATCTATAGCCGTTTTAGTCAACTTCATCAATCCTGCTCCAGGTTCAATTCCGATGATTTCATAATTGGTTTTGGCAGCAAAACTATTTTTATCCCCGTTTACAGCCGTATCTTTTGTAAAAGCACTGAATAGTGCAGTACCCACAACTAGTAAGGCCAATATTGTAAAAATGATTTTCCTGCTAACGATATGTTCGTAAGCTGGTTTACGAAGGTTTTGCGTGATACGATCAAGAATGATTGCAATGATTACGATGGATAATCCTGCTTCAAATCCTTGCCCCACATTAATTTGGCTGACAGCCCTGTAGACATCAGCCCCAAGTCCGGGTGCTCCAACCAATGAGGCTGTAACAACCATTGACAGTGCCAGCATGATGCTTTGGTTGACTCCTGCCATAATCGTTGGAGTAGCCAATGGTATTTGTACCTTGAATAACTTTTGGCTGCTGGTTGAACCAAAAGCATCCGATGCTTCGATCAAATCATTAGGAACTTCTTGAATCCCAAGATTAGTCATACGGATTGTCGGTGCGATTGCGAAAATGAATGACGCAATAATCCCCGGTACTACCCCTATTCCAAAGAATAAGATTGAAGGAATCAAATAAACGAATGCAGGCATTGTTTGCATGAAGTCCAAGATCGGGGTAACGATCTTACGCACCGTGTTATTTTGGGCACACCATATTCCGATCGGTATCCCGATCACTATCGTTAAGACTCCTGACAATATAACGATTGCCAGTGTTTGGATGCTTGATTCCCAATAACCAAGATTATCGATCAATAGTAAGCTAATGAATGCAAATATCCCTAAGGGCCATCTGCTTGTATAGGTAACCAGAAGGGTTAGGACGATAATTAACACGATGGAAGGTCCAGCACTCATTACATCGACCAAGATATCCAGTAGTCCCTCGATCATATTCGTAATAAGTGTAAATAATCCAGCAAATACAATAGTTATCCAATCCACTAAAGAATCGACCCATGCTCCTAGTGGGATTTTCGGCATATTCATTGAATTATTCACTCTCCATTTCATTCAAGGAATCTTTATTTCCTGCCAAAGCACCAATCACGGCACCGCGAAGAAGAATTCCTTTAATTCTATTCTCATCATCAATGACTGATATTGGCAGACTTGAAGTTGCCATCACATCCATAAGGTTTCCAAGCAATTCATCCTCTTTAACAGTTGGGATATCAGTTGTCATTACTTCAGAAATCGATTGGTTATTGCTCATTGCCTGACGAGCCTGTTCAGCAGTCACGGCCCCCAATAGCTTCTGCTTTCTATCCACAACAAAAATGCTGGAATACCCTTGTTTGCGCATGATTTCCAAGGCAACCCTCGGACCTCTGTCCACCGCGATCTTCTCTGGGCGTATCATCACATGAGACGCTGTCAATACTTTTGATAGATCAACATCTTCCACAAACTTCTCGACAAATTCATTGGCTGGATTCATCATGATTTGTTCAGGGGTTCCCAATTGAATTACACTTCCATCTTTCATAAGGGCAATTCTATCCCCGATTCTTAATGCTTCATCAAGATCATGGGTAATGAAAATGATCGTTTTTTTGTACTGATCTTGGATTTGAATCAGTTCATCCTGCATATCCTTACGAATCAATGGATCAAGGGCACTGAAGGCTTCATCCATCAATAGGATATCCGTATCACTTGCGAGTGCCCGGGCTAACCCAACCCTTTGCTGCATACCGCCGCTAAGCTGTGATGGCAGCTGATTTTCGTATCCTTTCAATCCAACGGCCTCAAGAGCCTTCATCGCTTTTTCTTGACGTTTTGCTGGATCCACTTTTTGAATTTCGAGCCCAAATTCAGCGTTTTCCAATATCGTTTTATGCGGGAATAAAGCAAAGTTCTGAAAGACCATGCTTATTTTCTTTTGCCTGACTTCCCTTAACCGGGCAGCGTTCATCTTCACGATATCTTCTTCATCAATTAAGATTTCACCCAATGTCGGATCGATCAAACGATTGAACATGCGGATCAAAGTGGATTTCCCGCTTCCTGATAGGCCCATGATGACAAAAATCTCGCCGGGATAAATCTCAAAATTAACATTATTCACTCCGACCGTTTGTCCCGTTTCTTTCAAGATTTCTTTTTTCGTTTTGCCTTGCTTCAATAATTCTGTTGCTGCTTTTGGAGATTTGCCAAAAATTTTCGAGACATTTCTGACTTCTACATTCGGCTTCATCAAGTCACCTCATTCTAATAGTTGCCCATATGATATTCAGTTTTGCTGAATTCCCCCGTTTTATGCGAATAATCAATATAAAAACATAAGTACCTTGAAATAAATGAAAATGGCTAAAAACGCTACGTCCTATATTTTTTTCTGTCCCGTATCATTTTTTTAAAAAAAAGCGGACTTGACGCAGCTTAATGATCGCCTGCTACACTAGACACAAAGTGCAAAAGATAATTTATCATTCCCATAAGTATATTGCTTGAAACATATATATGTGATTAATTGAGCATTTTAAGTAGGGAAAAGAGGTGTAATCACATCTGAGGAAATTAGCAGGCACAGTATATACCACCTGAAATATAAATGATTATCACTTAGAGTTTTCTTTGGTCCAAACAATGGACTAAACATCTAACCCCTGAAGTACTTCATTACCTTAATAAAGGGAGAAATTGACGCTTTCATTAGACCCAAAGCGCATAAGGAAAAAATATAATATTCCCATAAGTAATTCAAAAGTGTCTAATTAATTGAGCATTTCAAGTAGGGAAAAGAGGTACATTTATAACTGAGGAAACTAGCAGACACAGCATATACCAACTGAAATATAAATGGTTTTTCACTTAGAGTTTTCTTTATCTTAGCACTTGACTAAACAGTTAACCCCTGAAGTACTTCATTACCTTAACAAAGAATGAATAGAAGTTCAAATGAAGTGGGGCGGAAAACTTGTGTATATATGTTACAACGGGGCCCCATATAAAAGGACCACCAACCCTCTGTAAACCCTTATTTATCAACGGTTCAAGCCGTTTCCGAAATGTCAAAATTATTTTCCAGCAAACTTTTTTTAAAAAATGAAATTGTTTCACAATCGATGGGAACGCTTTGCGGTCACTGCTGGATAAATCTAGTGGGTATTGATATGGGCTTTAGTGGTGCACCATGGATCTCATTCGCCTATGTGTCTCTTGGCACCTACTTCCATGCAATCCTTCGTTCAGTCTAGTCATAAAGTAGCAGCTGGCTAGACTCAAGGTCGAAATGAAAAAACGAACTTATCTTTTAGAATTCCGTTTTTGCTTTTTATGAAGAAACAGATACTCCTATACCTTATAAACTAGATAACGGTATATAATCTGAAGAACCGTATCATTTTCAATATGATACGGTTCTAACTATTTACAAATTTGTCTCATGGCAAGAGCAGTCTTACTTACTCCTACGGCACTTATCGTAGTTCGGGAAAGAGCGACTCTTAGAATTGTAAAGTCTACAGCCTGAAGATCGATTTCTTATCCCTCTTCAAACTGTCTCAATCTAGTCACTAAGTTTTGGTTCAAGTGTGTTCTGCCTTTTCCAATGAAAAGAAGGGCGATTAAGTTGTGGATACGGGTACTTTATGTAAAATTCCACCCTCCACGATCACCTTTCCACCTTTAAGAACAGTATCAACAAGATTTACTGCATAGTTATACTGTAACGTTTGATAATTTGGTGCATCAAATAAAACAAGATCTGCCTTCTTTCCTACTTCGATACTTCCGATTTGATCAGCTTTTCCAATTGCATGAGCTGCATTAATCGTACATGCCGTTAAAACTTCTGCTGGTGTCATTTTCATCGTCAAACATGCTAAGTTCATGACAAATGGTAATGACTCAGTAGGAGATGATCCTGGATTACGATCTGTCGAAAGAGCAACAGGTACACCAGCTTCGATCATCTTTCTTGCATCTGCAGGCTTTTCCATAAGGAAGAAAGCAGTTCCTGGTAATAGGACAGCAATCACTCCGCTTTCAGCCATTTGCTTAATTCCTTCAGTAGAAGCTTGTAATAAATGATCTGCTGAAACAGCTCCTACTTTTGCAGCAAGTTCCGCACCACCAAATTGGACAATTTCATCTGCGTGTATTTTGGGCTTTAATCCGTAGTTCTTACCTGCCTCAAGAATTCGCTCAGACTGCTCTATCGTAAAGACTCCTTCTTCACAAAAAACATCACAAAACTCAGCTAAATTTTCTTCGGCAACCTTTGGAATCATTTCTTCGATCACAAGACGAACAAACTCATCTGGATTTTCCTTATATTCAACCGGAACAGCATGAGCTCCCATAAAAGTGGAAACAAGGTCAATTGGATGCTGCTCATTCAACCTTTTCGTTGCTCGAAGCTGTTTCAATTCATCTTCAAGTGTCAATCCATACCCACTTTTAGATTCAACAGTCGTAACACCATATTGTAAAAAACGATTCAACCGTTTCAACGATTCTTCAATTAATTGTTCTTCGGAAGCTTTTCTTGTACTTGTTGTGGTTTGAAGGATACCTCCACCGGCTTTTAAAATATCAATATACTTCGCTCCGTTTAACCGCATTTCTAGTTCTTTTTCACGGCTTCCAGCAAATACAAGATGTGTATGGGGATCAACCAACCCCGGGGTTACGACTTTCCCCGAGGCGTCAATCGTTGATACTTTTCCATCTATAGTAGAAATATATTGTTCAGCTTCGACATCTGACCCAACAAAAGTAATCGTTCCACCTTCTATAATAACACTTCCATTTTCAATGATACCGATGTCTGACATGGCGTGGCCACGCTTTGGTTCCGTACTGCCACCCTTAACCGTCACCACTTGTGATGCACGTTTAATATACGTAATTGATTTCACGATCTTTTCACTCCTCTTAATCTAATGATGGAATGTTCATACCCTTTTCTTTTGCTGTTTGAATCGCTAAATCATAGCCTGCGTCCACATGACGAACAACACCCATACCAGGGTCTGTTGTTAAGACACGTTCCAGACGTTGTGCAGCATCTTCCGTTCCATCTGCTACGACTACCATACCAGCGTGAAGAGAGTAACCCATACCTACACCACCACCATGGTGAACAGATACCCAACTTGCTCCTGCTGCTGTATTCACTAATGCATTTAAAATAGGCCAGTCTGATACAGCATCACTTCCGTCTTTCATTGCTTCTGTTTCACGATTTGGTGAAGCCACAGAACCGGCATCTAAATGATCTCTTCCAATGACGATAGGTGCTGAAAGCTCTCCAGATGCAACCATGTCATTAATAATTTTCCCGAATCTTGCACGTTCACCATAACCTAACCAACAAATACGTGCTGGTAATCCTTGAAACTCAATTTTTTCTCTCGCCATTTTGATCCAGTTACAAAGATGTGTATTATATGAGAATTCGCGTAGAATCACTTCATCTGTTTTGTAAATATCTTCTGGATCTCCTGATAAGGCAACCCAACGGAAAGGTCCTTTTCCTTCACAAAATTGAGGACGGATATAAGCTGGCACAAATCCTGGAAAATCGAACGCATCCTTCACTCCTTCATCAAGTGCTACTTGACGAATATTATTACCGTAATCGAAAGCGATTGAACCTCTTTTTTGCATGTCTAAAATGGCTTGCACATGTTGAGCCATACTTGCTTTTGATTTTTTTACATACTCTTCTGGATTATTGTTACGTAAAGTTTCCCCTTGCTCTAAAGTAAACCCTACTGGTAAATAACCGTTTAGTGGATCATGAGCAGATGTTTGATCTGTCACAATGTCTGGGATAAAGTTGCGTTTAAGCATTTCTGGCAGAACTTCAGCTGCATTCCCTACTAAACCAATCGAAAGAGGTTTACCCGCGTCTCTTGCTTCTTCAGCTAACACAATCGCTTCACCTAAGTTTTCTAACACGACGTCACAATAACGAGTTTCAATCCTTTTTTCGATGCGTGATCGATCGACATCAATGCCAATCACTACGCCGCCTGCCATCGTAACTGCTAGAGTCTGAGCTCCTCCCATGCCTCCCAACCCAGCTGTTACAGTAATAGTACCTGCTAGATCGCCATTAAAATGTTGATTCGCACATTCAGCAAACGTTTCATACGTACCTTGTACAATTCCTTGACTTCCAATGTAGATCCAACTTCCTGCTGTCATTTGGCCGTACATCATCAAACCTTTTTTATCAAGTTCATGGAATTTATCCCAATTAGCAAATGCAGGCACAATATTTGAATTAGCTAACAGAACACGCGGTGCATCTTTATGGGTTTTGAAAACAGCTACAGGTTTTCCTGATTGCACTAATAATGTTTCATTTTCTTCTAAATCTTTTAAAGATGACACGATACGATCAAATGCTTCCCAGTTACGTGCAGCCTTTCCGATTCCTCCGTAAACAACTAGCTTTTCTGGATGTTCTGCTACTTCTGGATCTAAATTGTTCATTAACATACGAAGAACAGCTTCTTGCACCCATCCTTTAGTGTTTAGTTCTTTTCCCCGAGGTGCTCTAATTACTCTTTGTTCAGTTTTCATTTATATTTCCTCCCCTATTAACATGAAAATATTTGAAACTAGATTTTTTAATTTATAGATACTAATAATTTCTTAGAAAAAATCTACTTTTTTTAAAATTCTACTGAGACACAATTTCATAAAAAACGTAAACGTCATTAGCTGTTCTTAATTTTAATGTTTGGTTGTAGTAATACACCTTTGGGATACCTTTTTATTTTAAAAAATATCCATGTAATTTTATGAATGCATCATTTGATAATTAACTTCCCGTACGTCCTCTTTTAATACCGTAGCTAATCTTTCAATATCAAGTGAGAAAATACGATCTTGAGTAATAGTTGGAACAACTTCCCTTATTTTTGAATAAACTCTTTTTGTCTCTGGTGCTAACTTATTTGATCCTCTAAAATCAGCAGCCTGAGCAGCACAAATGGCTTCTATAGCAAGGACTTTGCGACTATTCTGAATAATTTGGTAAGCATGACGTGCAGCCGTTGTCCCCATACTCACATGGTCCTCTTGGTTAGCTGAGGATGGAATAGAATCTACACTAGAAGGATGAGCTAATGTTTTATTCTCTGAAACTAATGATGCAGCAGCATATTGAGTAATCATTAAACCTGATTGGAGACCAGGATCTGGACTTAAGAATGCTGGTAGATCATTTAGTTGAGGGTTTACCAATCGTTCAATACGTCTTTCAGAAATACTTGCGATTTCTGACATTGCAATACCAAGAAAGTCCATAGCAAAAGCAATCGGTTGGCCATGAAAGTTTCCTCCAGAGATAACCTTTCCGCTATCTGAGAATATTAACGGGTTATCCGTTGCTGAGTTTATTTCAATCGTTATTTTCTCTTTTACATAATTTAAAACTTGCTGAACAGCACCATGTACTTGTGGTATGCAGCGTAATGAATAAGCATCTTGAACTCGGATTTGTCCCTGAGTGGTAGTTAATTGACTACCATCAAGATAAGAAAGAATTCTTCCAGCTACTTTTTGCTGTTCTGGATAAGGTCTTACTAAATGAGATTCTGGAGTGAAAGCATCAACAATTCCTTGAAGTCCTTCTAATGTTAATGAAGCTATTCCATCTGCAAGATCTGCAAGCTCTTGAGCTTCCATATATGCAACTACACCTACAGCTGTCATAGCTTGAGTTCCATTTATTAAAGCTAGACCTTCTTTTGCTTGTAATTTTATCGGTTCAAGACCTGCTTGCTTTAGTGCTTCTCCCCCTGACATTTTTTCACCATTGTAAATAGCTTCGCCTTCACCAACTAATAGTAATGCTAAATGTGATAATGGTGCCAAATCACCACTTGCTCCTAATGATCCTTGACTTGGAATAATTGGAGCAATGTTGTGATTTAAACAATCAATTAGTAACTGCAGCGTTTCTAGACGAATGCCTGAATATCCCTTTGCTAATGCATTCGCTCTGAGAAGTAACATAACTTTGCTTACCTCCAAAGAAAATGGCTCCCCGAGTGCACAAGCATGGCTTCGAATTAAATTGATTTGTAAGTCAGCTAAATCGTCCTTTGAAATTACCGTATCACTAAATTTTCCAAATCCTGTGTTAACACCATAAATTACTTTGTTGTTGCTAATACTCTCTTCAACTATATTTCTGCTTTTCTTTATATTTTCTAGGGCATCACTACTAATTTTAACGGAATAACCCTCATGAATAACTTGATGAATTTGATCATACGTTAATGAATTTCCGTCTATTTGAACAAACATTATCATCACTCCTTTATATTTATGTAAAATCAACTTACTTTTTGAAAATAAAAAGGGGGCTATATCAAAAGAGAAATGTATCCCTCTTTTGATATAGCCCCCTATAAACTATTAACTATGGGCTTTAAATATAAGTTTAAACATTGAAATCAACTAATTAACTATCAATCCTAAATAACTATGAAACCTAAATGACTATATACTTTAAAGTGTACGACTTAAAGTATAACTATGAATGGCACCTAACAACAGTATCACCTTATCTGAATGTTTTGTCAATTGTTTTTCTAAAAAATTTTAAGAATTATTTGAAACTTAAATACTTTAGGGAGATTTTTTTATATATGATTAAATCCAAATCCTAGTGCATCATGTTCGAATCCTTTTTTGGGAGCACCTATAGTTCCATATACAAATACACTAATCCATTCTCCATTGTATCCAGAAAAGTCCATATTTCCTCTAACAATTGAAAAAGTTAAACCAACAGTACGTAAAATATCTCCTAATTGTAGGGTACCCCTGCTTACTCCTTGCATCGCCTCTAATATTGCATGATACAAAGCATGAACCTCTCTATACGAGTTGGAATTTATTACATTATTTGTTTTAGCACTCGTCTCAATCGCGGAAACTACTTTAGATAAATCCATGGCACCAACTTTTCCAACTGTATACTGACACCCTCTTGAGTTAAGTTCTTGTTCAATTTCTTTTACCATTTCAGTATTATGCAAGAGAACCAATAAAGAAGTTAATTTCCCCATAGAAAAATTATTGATCTGGCTAACCTGATTATTCATAGATGTTCCTCCCCCTTTATTTACCCTTCGACTCAATAAGTATATACTTTAGGATACATTAGTTGTCAATCTGTATATGACATTACTCATGGGAACGCATACATAACAATGTTGACAACTATTTATTCAGTAGATATACTTTAGTCGATTCTGAAGTTTCAGACAACATAGCCTTTAGTGACTGATTTACATTTATAACTGCCTAAATTGGAATTAGAAAAAAGAGTAACACGGCATCTTATGTTCAGAATTGTTTCCGAAAGAGTAGAACAAATACGTGTCAAAGTAAAATTATAATTCATCTAAAGATGTTTGAATTATAATTTTGAAATTTCAATTACTAGATATTTAAGTTACTTTAGAATACTAATTAAATAAAACAAGAATCCAATTTAGTTATTAGTGTATAGTATGGAACTTGGCATGAAGAAATATTTATATTTCTTTTTTGCGAAGTTTTTTTGTTTTTGTGAAATATCTATTTTAATTGGGAAAGGAAATCAAGAAGTTTGAAAAAGTGGTTTTATTGGAAGTCATTAAAACGAAAATAATTTAAAGTTTTTATTGTGGGAAATTAAGTTATCAAAGTTGTGTAAATAGTGTTTTATATTAATTTTAACTTATTGCTCATTATTTTTGCAGGAGGAGTTTCAGCATAATATGAAAATAACTAAATTACACAATTAGAAAGTGGGGTATACATGTTTAATTGATTATCAAAAGCCCTCAATGAACTTCAAAGAGTCGTAGCCTCGTAATGTAATGTTATATTAGTAAACTTAAATAAAAACCACATCGAATTGTAAGCGTTTTCTTATGATTTTGTTTTTATATTACCAACAAGGAGGGGTTTATTTGGAGAAGTATGTTTCTTTTTTAAACGGAATTTTGTGGAGTGATATTGTTATTTATATTTTGCTGGGTATAGGGCTTTTATTTACAATCTTGACCCGCTTTCTGCAGGTCAGACATCTTAAGGAAATGGTTACCCTCCTATTTCAGGGAAAGAGTTCGGAGGCTGGGGTATCATCATTTCAGGCCCTTTCAATTGCACTTTCTGGGCGTGTTGGGACAGGAAATATTGCCGGAGTAGCTACAGCCATTGCCTTTGGTGGACCAGGTGCTGTTTTTTGGATGTGGACAATCTCTTTCATCGGTGCATCAAGTGCATTTATAGAATCCACACTAGCCCAGATTTACAAAGTAAAACAAGACAATCAATATAGAGGGGGCCCTGCCTACTATATTGAGAAAGGAATAGGTTGGAAATGGTTTGCTGTTCTTTATGCTTTGACAGCAATTATTGCACTAGCAATTCTTATGCCTGGTGTACAATCAAATTCTATTGCAATCGGTGTAGATAATGCATTTGGAATTAATCCGGTCATTACAGGAATAACCATTGTAATTTTATTAGGTTTTATTATTTTTGGTGGCATAAAAAGAATTGCAAATGCTGCTCAAATTATTGTCCCCTTTATGGCTCTAGGTTATATTCTTATATCTTTAATTATTATAGCAATGCATATTTCAGAGCTGCCAGCGGTTATTTCCCTTATTTTCCGAAGTGCATTTGGACTGGATTCAGCATTTGGAGGAATCATTGGGATGGCTATTTCTTGGGGAGTAAAACGCGGAATGTATTCAAATGAAGCAGGTCAGGGAACAGGAGCCCACCCGGCTGCTGCCGCTGAAGTATCGCATCCAGCGAAACAAGGATTAGTACAAGCGTTTTCCGTTTATATTGACACATTATTTGTATGTTCTGCTACGGCGTTTATGATCCTATTCACAGGAATGTATAATACGCAAGCCGGAGACGGTTCTTTCATTGTAAATAATTTAAAAGGAATCGAAGCAGGCCCTGGATTTACTCAAGCAGCTATTAATAGTGTTTTACCTGGCTTTGGTGCTGGTTTTGTGGCAATTGCTTTATTCTTCTTTGCTTTTACAACGCTTATGGCCTATTACTACATTGCCGAGACAAATATCGCATACTTAACTCGTGGTAAAAACAGTAACTGGCCAATGTTAGCATTAAAACTTGGTATTCTGGCTACCACATTTTATGGAACTATGAATGAAGCATCGTTGGCCTGGGCCTTAGGAGATATTGGATTAGGAGTTACGGTTTGGCTGAATATTATTGCTATTTCAATACTAGCTAAACCAGCATTAGTATCATTAAAGGATTATGAAAAACAGAAAAAACAAGGTCTGGATCCAGTATTCAACCCCAAAGCTTTGGGTATTAAGAATGCTGATTACTGGGAAGAAGAATTTAAAAGAGATACAGAGTTTACTTTATCCAAGAGAAAAGTTGAATAACATATCCACATCTAATTAAAACTTAGATTATGGTGCAAACACTTTGAGAAAGTATAAAGAGCGAAAAGTTTTCTAATGGAATCCATTTTTATGCTAAAAGACCGAAAAGTTGATGAATGAGGTTCACTTTATTTCGGACAGACTTCTCCCCATGAAAAGTTTGTCCTTTTTTTATATGCACGGCTTCCAACTCCAGCATGAATTCGTTTAGCAGTTCGAAAGGACTTAAATCCTAACATGAATCGTTTTTGTATGAAGAGATAATCATGTTCTACAACATTGTTTAGATATTGAATATATCAAAATAAGACTTAGGGAATAAAAAATTGAGTTTACAAGGTCTTAGAATTCCATCCTGACTATGGAGAGGAAACCCAGCAGCATCCTGACATGTTTATACTCCCTCTCAGCAAAAGGGCTGACCTCAGCCTGCAACCAGAATTCCCCTAATACTTGTAATGACCTAGACTCATCAGCCACAACAATAAATCGTATAGGGACAGCTGACACCAGCATTCTCTTAGCAAAGCTCCTAAGTCTCTTTAAAATTAAATGTTAATTCATGTCTATGTCATCTTGCACTGCCTATGTCATAACCAACTCAGTCAAATAAATGTGGTTGATTATATCATTTTGTCCAAAAGCAACCTGCAAGAATGATTTCTTTAGCATTACACTGCACACTTTGACTTAAGAAAGTATAAATACTCTATTCCGGCAGCAGTTATCTTCGTGCCGGCCCTTCCTCTGCCTTTAACAACAAATCCTTCTCCTTCTAAAATATCCAAACGGCGCCGGATCTGCTGAGGGGACAAGACAAAGTCCGATTCTTTGCTTTGACTTGAAATCAGCTCTCTGCTTGCCGCTTTTCCTTTATCGTTGCATTGCTTGATTACTTCCAAGATAAAAACACGCTCTTGCATTTCCAGCATACTACTTTCACATTCGGAATATTCAGATGTCATACTATCTCCCGATTGTCCTAGCATGGACGGAAGGTCTCTTTTCGTCACTACATTTCCCTCACAAACCGTCAGCATGTAATCAATTGTGCTTTTCAGTTCACGTATGTTGCCAGGCCAATTATATTGCATGAAATACTCCAGTACGTCTTGCTCTACCTTTACCCACTTCCCACTCTTTGTGATGAGATGCTTAATCAAAAGCGGAATATCCGCTCTTCTCTCATTGAGTGGCGGAATGCAGAGATTAAGTACATTCAGCCGGTAAAACAAGTCTGTTCTGAACGAACCGTCGCGCATCTTTCCTTGAAGATCTTTATTTGTTGCTGTAATCACTCGAACATTAATAGGTATGATTCTTCTGCCTCCAATCCTGCGAATTTCCGCCTCCTGCAGAACTCGCAGCAGATGTGATTGAACTGTGAGACTTATGTCGCCAATTTCATCCAAAAAGATAGTCCCGTTATCCGCTAATTCAAATAAACCTTTCTTGCCTCCCCTTTGCGCTCCTGTAAATGTCCCTTCTTCGTAGCCGAATAATTCACTTTCAAGCAAAGTTTCTGTTAATGCGCTGCAGTTTACAGCCAGAAACGGCCCGTTTTTTCGCAATGAATACTCATGAATAGCATGCGCAAACAGTTCTTTTCCTGTTCCTGTCTCTCCCTGAATCAAAATAGGATGCTCTGACAAGGCAAGCTTCTTAGCAATCTGCTTACGATCTTTCATTACATCATCCTCACCGATAATATCATCAAAGCAGTATTTCGTATAAAATCCTTTATTTCGCATTTCTCTTTGTGCTGTCTTTTCTATTTCAAAGGCTTGATGTACACTTTTGAAGGTTGCGACAATTGTATTTTCTTTCACCATTTGCAATCGAAAAATAACGACATCCACGCCATCTATATCGAAGAACTTGCTTTCATCCTTACCGTTCATGATGAAATCAGTAATATCCCGGCGATTCATTACATCCTTCATATACTTATTAACTACATCTTGTGCATCAACATGAAACAATGCCGCAAGCCGATTATTGAATACTGTAATCCGCCCTTCCTCGTTAATGACCAATATTCCATCATCGACAGTTCCCAACACATTTTGGATGTGCTCGCTCATCTGCTTGGCATCCCGCTCTGCATATAGCAGCCTATGTTGTAATTCAATGATATTCCTAATATACCTTTCTGAAATCCTCGAGGATATATCCTTGTTCAAACCGCAGCATTCTACAACTTCCAGAATTGTTGTCATGTCAAAAAGACGCACGCCTATATCGATTACTTCTTTTATGTAAGAGGGGCACAGATGTGTTTCCCCTGGTGAAATGGCAATTTGGACATCCTCATAAAACAATACCCCCTTTCGAAATGGGATAAATTGAACATGATCAACACCAAGCTGATATAAGGATTCAATAAGACTTATAGTGGCATCATCATCATCATTCACCACCAAAACTGCTGAACCATCAGGTATTCTTAAAAGTTTGTCAATGTATTCATGATTAACTGTTCTCTTTCCCACAATTATTTTCTCTGCATTTACACTATACATAGCATTTGAATTATCATAAGCGGTATCTGATGAATACAAGATAATTCTATCTTCCAGTGACTGTGGTGTTCCCTCATCGGTAGCATGGCTTTTAACATGAGCATAGTCTCCAAGCAATTGTTCCAGCTGTTCCTGCAAGGCTTGCTTTGTTTTTGCACTTCCCGCTATAAGAGTAAGTGAGGATTTTGACATAAAAACACCTACTTGTCTTTAAATTGGTTCTATTATATCACCAAAAAGAACCAATAATGACCTTAAACTCTAATCCAACCATGAAGTTTTCATAAAAATCAATCTTTTCATATTGGCACAGATTTTGCTTGATACCTGTATAAAGGAGGAAAACAGCAAAATAAAGAGAGTCTAGAGGGGGTATTTTGTAAGCGTTTTAGTTCCATGCATTTATTTTAAAGACAAAGGAGAGACACGTATGAGCCAACCACAAGAAAAGATTGTATCGCTTGGAACAGCGGGAAAAAAAGAGAGAAAAATCAATGTTTTTGTATTACTGCTCTGCATTCTCGCAATAGCAACTCTATTCACTTACATTTTACCGGCTGGGGAATATGCAAGGATTGAAGCGGATGGACGGGCAACTGTAGACGCCAATTCTTTTAAATGGATAGAATCTGCACCGGTCGGATTGTTCGATATGATAAAAGCTATTCACACAGGAATGGTAGAAGCCGGAAATATTATCTTTTTCTTATTGATTATCGGAGGGTTTTTCGGTGTTTTAAGAGCAACAGGTACGGTTGATGTGCTTATCGGGACAATGGCTCGGAAGTTGGCGACGCGTGAAAAGCTATTGATTCCTGTCGTGATGCTGTTTTTCGCTGTAGGTGGCTCCTTAATGGGGATGGCAGAAGAAACACTGGCTTATCTTCCTCTTATCATTCCCCTGGCGTTGGCTCTGGGATTCGATACAATTACAGGAACCGCCATTGTCATAGTAGGGGTAATGTCAGGGTTTACGACTGCCGTCATGAATCCATTCACAGTAGGACTTGCCCAAGGAATCGCAGAATTGCCGATGTTCTCAGGCATAGGGTTCCGCCTTATTTTATTTGTTATTGTCTATCTGGTTTCCGTTCTTTATATCTATCGTTACGCAATGAAGGTAAAGAAAAATCCTTCTATAGGAATCTACGGAAAATATACAAAAGAAGAAGCAAAAAACCTGCTGCAATCAGGTGCGAAGTTAACAGCGAGACACAAGTTCATCTTAGTAGCTTTTTTAATTAACTATATCGTCTTGGCGTTTGGAGTCATCAAGTTCCAATGGTACATGACAGAAATCGCTGCCTTATTCATTGTATTGACAATCGTAATTGGAATCATCGGAAAACTGTCTGCAGATCACATTGTCAACTCCTTTACTAATGGATCTGCAGCCTTGCTCGGCGGCGCTTTGATAATCGGCGTATCACGTGCCATTCTTGTCGTATTGAATGAGGGCCATATCGTCGACCCTATGCTGCATCAAGTAGCTGAATCTATCCAGCATATCCCGGCCTTTTTAAGTGTTGCCGGCATGTACAGCTTCCAAACTCTTATCCATTTTATTCTAGCGTCCGGCACCGGTCATGCGATGCTGACAATGCCAATTATGGTGCCGCTCGCAGACTTATTGGATATTACACGCCAAACTGCAGTGTTGTCTTTCTCTTTCGCGGACGGAATCGGAAATATGATTTTCCCGACCGCTACCACCTTAATGGCGGGCTTAGCAATCGCAGGCATTTCTTGGACAAAGTGGGCGAAGTGGATTTTGCCGCTGGTGCTCATTCAATATCTCATCGGATTAGTAGCTGTTATCATAGCCCACTTCATCGGGTATGGTCCATTCTGATAGCAGTATTTACAAGAAAGAAACAGTATTTACAGGAGGAGAAACAAATTGCTTACTTTAATTAAAAATGGCGAGATATACTCACCCAATTACTTAGGACGGAAAGACATATTGATTACAAACGATAAAATCGCATTTATAGATGACAGAATCGAGATTCCTGACAACTTTGCCCCTATTCAAATCATTGATGCGACTAACCTTTTGGTTGTTCCGGGTTTTATAGATTCACATGTTCATATTATTGGTGGGGGCGGCGAGGGAGGATTCAAAACCCGCACCCCCGAGCTGATGCTCACTGATATTACAACTTCAGGTATTACAACTCTGGTTGGCTTACTTGGTACGGACGGCACTACACGTAGAATGGAAAGCCTTCTTGCCAAGGCGCGGGCGCTTGAAGAAGAGGGTATTTCCTGTTTCATTCATACAGGCTCCTATCAAGTGCCAGTAAAGACATTGACGGGAAAAATCGAAGACGATATTATTTTAATCGATAAAATTATCGGTGTTGGAGAGATCGCAATCTCCGACCATAGATCATCAGAACCCACATTTGAGGAATTGACTAAAGTCGCTACTGCGGCACGCAATGGCGGTATCCTGTCAGGAAAAGCTGGGATATTAGAAGTTCATGTAGGGGACGGAGATGGAAAGCTTTCCTTGCTGCATGAAATTGCAGATAAAACCAACATTCCGATTCGGCAGCTCCATCCGACACATATCAATCGAAATGAAGAATTATTCAGGGCGGGAATTGATTACGCGAAGCGAGGAGGATACGTAGACTTCACCACAAGTAGCATTCCTTTATTTTTGGAGGAAGGCGAAGTGAAGTGCAGCATGGGCTTGCGCATGATGCTTGAAGAAGGGGTTCCAGTTGGACACATCACCTTCTCTTCAGACGGGCAAGCAAGCCTTCCATTCTTTAACAGCCACGGGGAGTATGCAGGCCTACAAGTAGGAAAAGTATCGTCGCTATATCACGAAGTGCGTGATTCTGTTTTAGAGGAAGGCATCCCGCTGGAAACAGCTCTGAGGGTCATCACCACGAACCCCGCACAAGTGCTAAAGCTTTCGAGCAAGGGCAGCATCCAAACCGGCAAGGATGCCGATATCGTATTTTTGCAAAAGGAAACATTGACGATCGATACAGTAATGGCAAGAGGACAAGTGATGGTAGAAAAGCAGGTTCCGCTAATAAAAGGAACGTTTGAATAAGGATAGATCAAGATTTTTCAGGAGAAAAGCAGGTTCTGAGCGATGCCTCTATGTTTACAAAACTACAGGCATACAAAAGTGTATTTCAACTTTAACGAACGTAAAATCTACCTATTTTAAACAAAAATACCCGTTCAAAAAAGTTGTACTTTTACGAACGGGAAAAATTTAAATGTCTAAATATTTTGATGGGACACAAGCCTTGTTTTATCAATCTAATTAGCGATTATTCCACAAATATCTAACCATTGTATTCCACCCGATTAATTTGCTGAGTAAATTAAGGCATCTCGTCCTCTTTTTCCCGATTTTTAAAAGCTTCATGTGTAACAATATCTTCAATCTGTTCATACTGTCGACTGTGTTCCTTCTCTTCGCTTATTCTATTATTAGGTAAGTTTCCAGGATGTCCTTTTTCTTTGTGATTAAAATTTTTACCACGACTCATACTTATTCTCCCCTTTCTATTCTTGCTCGTTTAGTTTTCTCCAGCGAAAAAAAATTATGATTTAATTTCACTGTTTACGAACTTACACCTATTTTCTAACGGATTTCATGAATCCACGCGCAATATTTACGAGATAAGCTCCCATCTAAAAGCAATCACAAACCTGCCAGGGATGAACAGCTTAACAGAAGCGATATTTTTAGCACACTTCTACATGCAATATGGAAGCAGACGATTCCTCCCCCCCATTTTCCTCTCACTGCGAAAAAAGCGGATCCTTCAATAAGATATATCTTTTGGTTATCAGCTTTGTTTATCTATCGTATTTTTCTTCTTCGGCAAATTTTGGCGACCTATTTAAAAACCACGCGTAACTACTTCTCAAATAAACTTTGAGCTTTTTACGATATTTTTGTAGTCATTCCTTTAAAACACTTCCCTTCATTATCACCATTAAAAGAATAGTGCCGCATTTCTGGACCGATTTTTGCTAAAAAAAGCTAATCTTCCTAGTACTGAGTAATTCAGTAGTATGGCGTGATGCTTCTGAATTTGCTCAAAACATTCATAAATAGACGAAATGGTTTTTAAAACACTCAGGTACATAATATTTCATAAGCAGTGCCAACATATAAGGAAAGAAATTGAATTGGTTGAGGAGGGAATAGTTTGAAGGCATCAGATTTGTTTGTACGATGTTTAGAGAATGAAGGAGTTAAGTATATTTTTGGAATACCTGGTGAGGAAAATACGGATTTAGTTGATTCTCTAATAGGCTCTGATATTAAATTTATCTTAGTTCATCATGAACAAGCAGCTGCTTTTATGGCAGACATCTATGGTCGGCTAACTGGAAAGCCAGGTGTTTGTTTGGGCACATTGGGACCGGGTGCAACCAATTTATTAACCGGGATAGGCAATGCTTATCTGGATTATTCACCTGTTGTCGCCATCACAGGTCAGGCGGGCCTTGATCGCATTCATAAGGAGTCCCATCAATATGTCGACATTATTGGAGTTTTTGAGGAAGTAACGAAATGGAATCAACAAATTAAGGTGCCACATACGATTCCGGAAATTATCCGAAAAGCATTTAAGACAGCTGTCATTGAAAAGCCAGGAGCTGTTCATATCGAGCTCCCTGAAGATGTGGCAATGATGGATACAGAAGGTGAACCACTACCAGTTACACCAATGCCAAGATCCCGCCCTGCCGAAGCCGTAATCAAAAAAGCCGTAGAATTAATCAATCGCGCTAAAAAGCCGATTATTCTAGCTGGCAATGGCGTGATCCGTGATGGAGCTACAGAGGCCTTGCGGAAATTTGCAGAAGCGAAGCAAATTCCAGTTGTGAATTCGTTCATGGCCAAAGGGGTTTTACCTTCCGACCATCCATTGACCCTTTATACAGTAGGGATGCAAGCAAGGGATTATGTTCTATGCGGGTTTGATTTGGCCGATCTCATTATCACCGTCGGCTATGATTTCGTCGAGTACTTGCCAAAATATTGGAACGATGAGGCGATGAATCCGATTATTCATATTGATGCCAGAACAGCTGAGATTGATGCTTATTACCCGGTTCAAGCTGAATTGGTCGGTAACGTCACAGAGACACTTGAAGCCTTGACTACTGAAGTTGAAGAAAAAGAACTATGGCCAGAAGTGAAAAGGTTAAGGTCTCAGATTGTTGAAAAGCTTCATTCTTCGGATGAAGTATCAGGAAGCCCTATCATCCCTCAGCGAATTATTGCCGATTTGAAAAAGGCGGAAAAAGGGAATGCCATTGTCATTTCGGATGTAGGCGCTCATAAATTATGGATTGCCCGGTTGTATCAGCCCGAAAAGCCTAATCACACTATCATTTCTAATGGCTTTGCATCGATGGGTGTTGCGGTTCCCGGTGCTATTGCGGCCAAACTGGCAAAACCTGATAAACCTGTCATTGCGGTCACAGGTGATGGTGGATTTCTGATGAATGGTGTTGAATTGGCAACCGCTAAACGTCTGGGTCTTGCCTTCGTGATTGTCATTTTCCATGATTCAAAATTTGGCTTAATCGAGTGGAAGCAATTGAATAAGTTTGATCGTACGAATGCGATTGAATTTACAGACCCAGACTTTTTAGAATTCGCTAAAAGTTTTGGTGTTAAAGGGGTCAAAGTAACCCATTCCGATGAATTGCTTCACACATTAGAGGAAGCCGTTGCGAGTAAGGAGATTGTCTTGATTGATGTGGATGTCGATTACTCGGAAAATGTAGAGCTTTCGAAAACACTAGGTGATTATATTTGCAAATTATAAAAGCATGTATTATTGGAGGAATGTCAGATGAAGCAAAAGTGGCAATTGTGGATCGGTGGCAAATGGCGTGAGGCTAAATTGTATGAGCCGTTATTTAATCCACATTCAAATGAAGAAATTGCACAAATCGGACAGGCTGAACCAGCGGATGCCATTGAAGCGATCGTAGAGGCAAATGCCGCTTTTCAGAAATACCGATCCTACCCGGCGCATGCACGAGCCGAAATTTTAGTAAAAGTTGCCGCAATCATGGAAGAACGCACTGAAGAACTTGCGAAAATCGTTTCTCTAGAGGCGGCGAAAACGATTCGAAATGCTCGTGAGGAAATCAATCGTACGGTTCAGACCTACCGTTTTTCTGCAGAAGCGGCAAAGAACAATTATGGAGAACAAATTCCGATGGATGCGGCACAGGGTGGAGTAAACCGTTTTGGCTTCACGATTCGTACCCCGATTGGCGTTGTAACGGCAATTACCCCATTTAACTTTCCATTTAATCTTGTCGCCCATAAAGTTGGTCCAGCTATTGCGGCTGGAAATTCAATTGTATTAAAACCTGCCGAACAAACGCCTCTTAGTTCGCTCGTGCTTGCAGAAATTTTTAAAGAAGCAGGCCTTCCAGAAGGTGTATTGAACATCATTCCGGGCAAAGGGGATGTCTTAAGTGAAGCTTTGACAACCCACCCACATGTAAAAAAAGTGACTTTTACTGGCAGTGTGGAAGTCGGACACCTTATCCAGCAGCAAGCAGGCTTTCGTAAGCTAACCCTTGAACTCGGATCCAACTCGCCGTTCATTATTGATGAAGGAGTCGACATCGATAAAGTCATAGAACGAAGTGTGATGGGCTCTTTTACAAATAATGGGCAGGTGTGTATCTCGATTCAAAGAATTTATGTCCACAGTTCACTGTACCAACAATTTTTGGAGCGATTCGTCAGTAGGACAAAACGGCTTGTCATCGGATCCCCTCTCGAGGAAAGCACTAATATTACTGCGGTCATTTCGAAAAAATCGTTGGAGCGGTTACAAAGTTGGATCGACGAGGCAGTACAGGAAGGAGCAAAAATTGAGTGTGGCGGTACAGTGGAAGGCAATGTTCTCTTACCTACCGTCTTAACAGATGTAAATCGTGACTCAAAGGTATTTCGTTTCGAAATATTCGGTCCGATTGTCTGTATTTTCCCATTCGATACGCTGGATGATGCCATCAAGGATGCAAATGATTCACGTTACGGATTGAATTCAGGAGTAATGACACCGAGCATAGAACGTGCTTTTTATGCGGCGGAACGCTTGGAAACGGGTGGAGTCGTCATTAATGATATCCCGACCTATCGGATTGATAATATGCCTTATGGTGGCTGGAAGGACAGCGGTGTTGGCAGAGAAGGCGTCAAATATGCGATGGAAGAAATGATGGAGCAGAAATTCATTAGCTTTAAAGTAAGTGACAACTGATTATTAATAAAAGAAGGAAGTATTTTTTTCCGTTAATGGGTGGAAATAATATAAATCGTGGTATATGTAGAGGGCGATATCCTAAAGATGTCTTCCTCTAGTATCAACATAACTATATACCCCTAAAAGAAAATCCCTGTCCTAGGATTATCAATACCTAAATCATAAAAAGCCTTAAAAATAAAGGAGTACACATATTAGTTGTATAATATGTGTGCTCCTTCGTTCTATTTATTAAATTAAAGCCACCCTTTAGTGGCTGATTTTAGGGAAATGTATAAGGCAACAACGCCTCTGATTGCCAGTCGGTGAGTTTCTTTAGTAACGAGTTCTAAAATCACTTCGTTTTTTTCTTTTTTTTAGAAAAACCGTTATCAGAATGATAAGAATGACACAGCCTCCCCATCCTTGAGATGGAACATAAAATTTAGTAGCTCATCATCGATTGTTTCTTTTTTAATCGAGGCAGGCAATACTGTGTTCCTGACATCAGCGACCGTTTTAAGGTCAAAGGATTCTATTGCTTCCCCTTCTTGGTTCATGATTGAGAGAATTCCATCATTACTCGTTTTTAGACTAGGTTGATCACTAATTAAATGAGTATAGTATAAGTCTTCGTTCAGCGTGTAGGAATTAGAGTAGTCCGCTGAATAAAGTTTGCTTTTTTTATCAATTTTGCCTGATTTAAAGTTTTCAAAGCCATAGTTGAATAAAAGCTTGGTATCAGAGTAGGCAACTTTGTCTGAAGGAGCTTTTAGAGTGACGGCAATCAAGTCCTGTTCTCCTCTAGTAGCAGTAGAAATCAGGGTGTAGCCGGATTGACTGACGAAACCGGTTTTCCCGCCGGTTATTCCCTTATAGGGGAGCTCGCCTTTTAAAATTTTATGATGGGTAATTAGAGTTGTGTCCCATGTTTCCACTTCCCATGGTAAATTCTTCTTCCCAAAATACTCACGGAAAGTTTCATTTTTCATTGCATATTGGGTAATTTTCGCAAGGTCACTGGCTGTAGTTACATGGTCTTTGTCAAACAATCCATGTGGGTTCGTAAAATGAGTATCGGTGACGTTTACTTCCTTCCTTAAAAACTCATTCAAATCCTCCATGAACAGTTTTTCACTACCAGACATATGCTCAGCAATTGCGATAGCTGCATCATTTCCGGAGTTGATGAGCATTCCTGCAATTAATTTGGAAAGCTCTATTTTCTCCCCAGGTTCAATAAATACCGAAGAGCCGTCTGCCTCAGCCGCTTTTTTGCTAACAGTCACTAGTTCATTCTTATCCCCGTGCTCAATAGCATATATAGCAGTAGCAACTTTCGTTAGACTGGCTGGATACATTTTTTTATTTGTGTTTTTTTCGTATAACACTTTCCCACTTTTCGCATCAATAATGATCCCAGCTTCACTAATGAGAGGTAAGTCTGATTCTGCACTTACAGTCGTAGAGGCGAAGGGGATTAAAGCCAAAATGAAGATAAAGAAAAACTTTTTCATATACCTCTCCTTTAATGATAGTAAATCCTATATAGTCATAATAAAATAAATCTGAATGTTTAGAGATGTTTTATTGAAATTGAAATAAAACAGTAATTCCCCTTTAATAATCATGGAAACATTTCGGATAAAAACCTTCTTTTACTTTCCTTAAATAACTTTATAAGGGTTCTGACCCTTTTAGTGGGATGCTCTATTTAAATAAAAAAAGAATCCCATTTAAATAGATAGGGATTTTTTGTATACCATTGAATTAGGGTATCACCGACATTTCGCATATAAACTACGCTGATACATTTTAGGGAGAGGAATAAAAGTGAAAGAAGGTCAGAAGGTGATTTGAGGCATTGGTAGCTACGATTACTGGAAGCTTCTCAAAAAGCTGAAAAGAATGCTAGAAAAAGAAAAGAAATAAGAAAAACAGAAGCCAAGGGGCTTCTGTTTTTCTTTATCTGACCTATATATATCGCTTTGTCTAAGCTAATGCACTTCTTATTTTATAGATTTGGAGAAGACCAACTACCATTGCAATCCGATTTATTTATATTTCCTTTTGCTTAGCTTCATGAAAAGCTGTTTTAACCTTATCCAACAGATCTTTATCCGAAATCAACCGGTAGCCTGTAAGCGCAAGAGCTTTTGCACCAGTGAGGATGGCTTTGTCTCCTTCTTGAGATTTAGCACAGTCGCGGAATTCATTCGTATGGGCAATCAAATCATCTGGTCCAATTTTTATATATGGATGGGCTGTCGGAACTATATGGCTTACGTTCCCCGCATCAGTCGAACCAAAACCACTATCTTTTCTAGGAGCTACCGTTTCTCCTAATTGAGTCAGTTCTTCCTTTAACAGTTCATCAAGAACTGGATTTATGACAAAATCAAGCACTTCATTTTGGAAACGTTCGACTTTAACTGTGCTTCCTGTGGCAAGTGCAGCCCCTTCAGCAACATCACGTATTTTACGTGATACATCTTGGCATAGCTTCCATGTTGTTGCTCTAATGTAAAATCGGGCAGAAGCATATTCAGGAATGATGTTAGGTGCTTCTCCACCATTGGTTATTATTCCGTGGATTTTGACCTCAGATGGGAGTTGCTGACGTAAAGCACTAATGCCATTAAATAGCTGAATAACCCCGTCAAGAGCATTCACACCTTGTTCAGGAGCAGCAGCTGCATGTGCTGATTTTCCGTAAAAATGAAAATCAAGTGGATCTACAGCCAAAAATGGACTTGTTACACCAGTTTGACCAGCTGGATGGATAATGATGGCTGCATCTACCTCATCAAACAAACCGTGCTTCGCAAAGCTGCCTTTTGCACTTCCATTTGGCCCTCCCTCTTCAGCAGGTGTTCCGAAAACAATCACCTCTCCACCTGTTACCTCTAGTACTTGAGATAGTGAAATTCCTGCTGCGACACTCGTAGTGCCAATGATATTATGGCCGCAAGCATGTCCTAAACCTGGCAATGCATCATACTCAGCTAAAAAAGCAATTTTGGGGCCTTTCTTTGCAGAGGCTTTTTTGGCGATGAATCCTGTTTCATGCCCAGCTATATTACGGTTTACTTCAAATCCTGCATCTTGAAGTAATTTGGTCAACGTATCCGAAGCAAAGAACTCTTGATTCCCAATTTCGGGGTTTGCATGAATGGCTTGACTCGTTTCGATATATAATTCGGAATGAAGGTCGATGTGATTTTCAATGATTTGCTGATGCGACTTCGCTAATTCAATTCCCATATTCTTATCTCCCCTTTTTATTTATTTGTATAAAAAAAGCAGCCGGATAGGTATCTTGAATCCATCCGGCATTCCTTCACTTTGTTCTATTCATCATTTTTCATTGGCTGGTTTTGTCCAAGCATCTTGGTAATTCAATAATTCATCTACAGAAACATATGCAGGAATGGTGTTTCCTTTAAACGTTTTTTCAATGAACGCTTCCACTTCTTTCGATTGATAAAGTTCAACTAACTTTTGTAGTTCAGGACGATCGGCATTTCCCTTTTTAACCGCAATGATATTAATATATGGTTTCGCTGTTTTACTTTCATGGAATAATGCATCTTTTAAAGTAAGGCCTGCTTCAACGGCAAAGTTATTATTAATGGCTGAAGCATCGGCATCATCCAATAGACGCGGCGTATTGCCAGCAGCTACAGGTTTGATTTTCAAATTTTTCGGATTTTCTTTAATAATATCTAATGATCCCGATCCATTAAATTCCTCTTTCAATGTAATCAAACCAGCTTCTTGAAGAAGCAGTAATGCACGTCCAAAGTTTGTTGCTTCATTCGGAACAGCTACAGTAGCACCATTTGGAAGATCCTTGAGATCTTTGTGTTTTTTCGAATAAAGGCCCATAGGTGCAATGACAGTCGATCCGATGGCCTCTAATTTCAGATTTTGATCTTGAACGAATTCATCGAAATAGGCAACTGTTTGGAATGAATTCGCATCAATTTCTCCTTCACTTAACGCAAGGTTCGGTTGGATATAATCATTAAAAGTAACAAGTTCGATATTCAGCCCATCCTTTTTCGCTAAGTCAACAATGTATTCCCATGTTCTCGTATCCCCGCTGCTGACACCGACTTTCACTGTTTTCACATCATCTGAATTACCTGTTGACTCCGCTTTGTTTCCACATGCTGCACCAACGACGGCAAATGCTAATACCATGATTGTTAATAAGATTTTCTTCATTTTTCCTACCTCCTAATAATTGTTATCTTCTTCTGATTTTTTTTGAAACAAAATTCCCGGTGGATTGCAATAATTGAACGATGATCACGAGCGCCGCTACGGTGACGACCATCGTCATCGTATCAAATCTTTGATAACCGTAAGCTAAGGCTAAATCTCCTACCCCACCTGCACCGACAGCACCTGCCATAGCAGTAGATCCAACAAGGCCAATTGTCGCTGTTGTAAATGTAAGGATCAGCGAACTAAGTCCCTCGGGAATCAAAAAGCGATAAATGATTTGCCATGTCGTCGCCCCCATCGCCTGAGCTGCCTCGATGATCCCTTTGTCCACTTCCAACAGGGAGTTCTCCACAAGCCGAGCAATATAAGGAGCCGCGTAGAAGATTAGCGGAACAATGGCCGCATTCGTTCCGATCGCACTGCCGACAATCATTCTGGTAAACGGAATAAGTGCTACAAGCAAGATGATGAAAGGAACCGACCGCAATATATTAATGACCGGGTTCAATACATTAAAGATCCATTTATTCTCCAGGATGTGACCCTTTCTTGTAATGACAAGTAAGATTCCTAGCGGAAGTCCAATCAGCCCGGAAAATATCAATGAGATGGCTACCATATAAAGTGTGTCACCGAAAGCTGTCGACAGCTGGTCTGCCGTTATTTCCATTCCCCAAAGTGTATTACCCATTTATCTGCACCTCCTGGACGAGAATCCCCTCATCTTTAATATATTGATAAGCCTTGTCCACTTCTTGTTTGTTCCCTGTCACTTCAATAATTAAATTTCCAAAAGGTGTTTCCTGAATTTCAGAAATATTAGCTGATAAAACACTTAAATGAACATCAAATTTCTTCGAGATGGTTGAAAGTAAAGGATTGCCTGATGTAGTACCAATAAAGTTAATTTTCCAAATAATCGGAATATATGATCCGATATTTTTCAGGAAACTTTGTGGGATCTCGTCGTGAATAACAGTTCGTACAAAGTTTTTTGCGATATCTGTTTGGGGCTTCGCAAAAACTTCGAAAACCGAACCTTGTTCAACCACGCGTCCGCCTTCCATGACCGCAACCTTATTGCAAATTTCCCTAATTACAGACATTTCATGAGTGATTAGCAAAATGGTAATATTGTATTCTTTATTAATTTTTTTTAAGAGTTGCAGTACAGCACTCGTTGTTTGTGGATCCAATGCTGACGTCGCTTCATCACACAAAAGAATCGATGGGTTGGTAGCCAACGCTCTAGCAATCCCTATTCGTTGCTTTTGACCGCCAGACAATTGTTCCGGATAACTCTTTGCTTTACTTGATAAGCCAACGAACTCTAACAACTCGCCTACCCGCTCTTTGATTTCTTTACTGGGAGTTCCCGATAAAACTAGCGGCATGGCAATATTATCAAAAACTGTCTTTGAGTTAAGTAAGTTAAAATGTTGAAAAATCATGCCGATTTTTTTCTTTTCTGCCCGTAATTCCTTCGGGTTCAATTTGGTTAAATCCTTCCCCCCAACAATAACCTGTCCATCTGAAGGGTGTTCGAGTAGATTGACTAACCGAATCAACGTACTTTTTCCGGCTCCACTATAGCCGACAACACCAAAAATATCGCCTTTTTCAACTGTCAAATTAATTCCTTTCAAAGCTTCAACAGTCTGTTTCTTTGTTTTATATACCTTTTTAACATTTTGAAATTCAATCATTCTGTCTCCCCCCATGCTGTTTATTTGTACGAATTCATTATCCAGAGAAGAGCTTTGCAAAGTTTCATAATGATAGGGTTAAATTTTCGAAACTCACGAGAATTCCTCACAATTCACGAGTAAATATGTGAAACTCACGAGTAAATGCGTGAAACTCACGAGTAATTGTTTATAATTCACGATTAGTGCGCAAAACTTACGAATAATTACACCAATTCTCCAAATAACCATATACATTCTGAATAAACAAAAGAGGCCTCTTCCGTCATCAGACAGAAGAGGCCTCTTTTAGAAATAAAAAAGAGTAAACTCTTAATTTAATTATCTAAGAAAAGCTCCTTCTTATCTTTCAAACTTTCGTCCGTTGGAATTAGCACAGTATTTTTACAAAAGTAAAAACCCGCTGCCGAGGTATCATAGGGCCAAGTCCCTCCACATCTCTTGATAAGAAATAACGTATTTATTTAATTATGTTCCTCACTATATATTCAAATTTTACTAATGTCAACTCTATTTTGAATAATTTGAAATATTTTTATAGTATAATTTTTAATAGCTTATTCAACTAGACCTTAGAGCAGGTCTTTTTTGCCCTGCATACCATGTATACGGTCAACCTAGGCATAGACTCTATTACAAAAAAACGAAAACATTACGAAGTCAGTCAGGATCAGGACTTCCTTCCTCATAAGGAAAGCTCTGTATCTTGATAAAATAACGGCAAACTTTTGGCAAACTCACTATTCGGGTTGCTACTCACGGTCTGCCTTATCCAGCGGGGAGCTCCCTGCGACCCCCACTATTACAATCTTTTGATTGGGGTTTACGTTTGTTTTTGAGTTTTTGACCATTTTTTGATAGCAAACTTTCGATACGTTTAGTATCAAAAAGAAAAAACAATAATATATAGTTCCATATATTTCGTGGTGAAAATGCGGTTATAAACTTTTTTGCATCTGTTTTAAATATGTGAGGACCCTTTGCCCTCATATCTGTAATAATAAAAGTTCATTTATTATTACAGGGAAGGAAGACTACACATGTTTTTTTTCACCTTTAGCATCTTTATAAAAGCTCTTTCCTTAGAAGAGTTTATTTCTTTTAATTAAAAAACAATCGATAGGGTTTGAATTCTATAGTATGTCTACTTTCTTATCAGCAAAAACAAATCGCTATTTAGAAGCTTCTAATTTTGTCGATATCTACTCAGAATTTGTAGATATTTCTCGGGAAATTGTTGAAATTTGATAATGGTGATTCCGAATAGTTGGAACAAAGGAATTTCTACTTTAAATTTGATTGCCTTAGGTTTAAATAGTTATAACGCAA
Source organism: Peribacillus sp. NPDC096540 (assembly GCF_050278525.1). Classification (NCBI taxonomy): domain Bacteria; kingdom Bacillati; phylum Bacillota; class Bacilli; order Caryophanales; family Bacillaceae; genus Peribacillus; species Peribacillus sp. NPDC096540. The sequence continues at coordinate 31,422 of NZ_JBNNTG010000031.1, forward strand.
ATTAACACCTGAATATCGTAAAGGAGACTAAAAAAAAGGTAATGAAACCTTTTTCTTATTGCAGTAATGTTTCGTAATGGGTTCTTTGTTGTTCAGTTTTAAACTATGACATATCGTTTGTCAGTTAGATGTTCATTTCACGCGGAGCTGCGAGTTCATTGGTTAAAAATTAAGATCTCTTTTAATTAAATGCGAACATGGGTTAAATAAATTGACATATATATCGGGTATCGCTATCTCTTTTAAAAACTTCTAATTTTGTCGATATCTACTCAGAATTTGTAGATATTTCTCGGGAAATTGTTGAAATTTGAAAATGGTGATTCCGAATAGTTGGAACAAAGGAATTTCTACTTTTGATTTGGGTGCCTTAGGTTTAAATAGTCATAACGTAAATTAACACCTTAATATCGTAAAGGAGACTAAAGAAAAGGTAATGAAACCTTTTTCTTATTGCAGTAATGTTTCGTAATGGGTTCTTTGTTGCTCAGTTTTAAGCTATGACATATCGTTTGTCAGTTAGATGTTCATTTCACGCGTAGCGCGAGTTCATTGGTTATTAACATTAAGATCTCTTTTAATTGAATGGGAACCTGGGTTAAATAAATTGTCATATGTATCGGGTATCGCTATCTCTGTATCATTGGTTCCTTCTAATCTTTCTTTTTCTTGATACAAGAATCTTTAGCTCTATCGTCTAGGGGATTGCCCGTATCGCGTAACACTATAAGCATTTCGATATCGGATTGAACGAAGATATGCCAATCGCTATCTTTTAACAGCTCCTATCCATATCGCTCTAAGTTTTAAACATACTTTCAAACAGTGGATTTTGTATCTCCACTTCTTCTGCCACTTCCTTGGAAGAGGATGCTCATTCATTCGGATGTATATTCTGTCGCATATCGGCTCCCTCTTTCTATTAAAGATGAAGGTTCTGTAGATTTATTTGCATGTTATATCGCCCGGCGATACGAAACACAAAAAAGAACCGGTCAGCCCCTTTCTTGAGGAACACTATTAAGGACATGGATCTTGCTGGAGCTGGGAAACTGTTGTTTTAAGCTGAGGCATATCGTTTGTCAGTGGACGTTCATTTCACGCGTAGCTACGAGTTCATTGATTAAAACAATTAAAATCTCATTTAATTGTTTGGGATTATGGATTGAATTGTCAAATGTATCAGGTATCGCTATCACTGTTTCATTAGTTTCTTCTAATCTATCTTTTTGTTGATACACAAGGTCTTTAGCTGTATCGTCTAGGGGCTTGTCCGTATCATGTAACGCTATGAGCGCTTCGATGTCGGAGTGAATAAAGATAGGAATCACCATCTTATAAACTCATATCCGTTTCGTTCTAAGTTTTGACCATACTTTTGAACAGTGGGTGTTGCATCCCCACTTCTTCTGGTACTGCCTTAGAAGAGAATACTCGTTCATTCGGATGTATATCATGCTTGTATATCGAACCCAGCTTTTCTATTAAACCTAAAGGTTTTGAATTTATTTGCATGTTATATCGCCCAACGATACGAAACATACAAAAAGGAGACGGTCAACCCCTGTCTGGAGCAACTCTATTAAGGAGGACTCTTGTTTTTGAATGCAAGTTTTCAACCTCCTCAACTCTCTTTTTATCAAGCATGCCTTTTTTGCTTACTTGTGTATTTTGTTTTAGATGCATATCGCTTAAACAAATCTCCAATGAATTTCAATTGAGCCTTCGTTTGCCTTTAGAACGTCAATACATTGGTATCGCCGAGCTCTTACATAGCAGGTACCAAATCCTGTAAAGTTGAAATACTCTTTCTTAATTCTGTGTTTCAGCTACGCGAATCATGTAGCTCTATGATTTTATTAAAGTTTTGTGGATTGGCATCTCAATACTTTTATTTCTACATCAATAATTTGCTTCCAAGAATCATTACACAGTTGGGCAAAAAAAAGCTTAACGGTCACCTTATTTTCTGAATATGGAGAAAAGCCCCCACCATTTTTCTGAACGTTTTTGTATCGCTTCTTCTAAACGTTTATTAAACTCATTTTGGGAAGTCCATTCTTTTTTCTGTTCGACCCGCATATTTTGTATTTCTTTTTGTAAGAGTTCACTTTTTTGTTTTTCTTGTTGTAGCAATGTTTCGTAATGGTTATTTTGTTGTTCAGTTAATTGTTCAATTTTAGCATTAGTTCTTTGCGCTGAATTTCCAATACTAGAACTTATAACATGATGATCTTGCTGGAGCCGGGAAACCTTTGTTTTAAGCTCTGACATATCGTTTGTCAGTTGGACATTCATTTCACGTGTGGCTGCGAGTTCATTGACTAAAAACATTAAGACCTCTTTTAATTGATTGGGGTCCTGGGGTAAATTTTCTTCATATGTATCGGGTATCGCTACCTCTGTTTCATAGGATCCTTCTAATCTTTCTTTTTGTTGATATACAAGGTCTTTAGCTGTATCGTCTAGGGGCTTGTCCGTATCGCGTAGCGCTATAAGCGCTCCGATGTCAGATTGAACAAAGATACGTCGATCTCCATCTTTCAAAAACTCATATCCATTCCGCTCTAAGATTTGACCATACTTTCGAACAGTGGGAGTTGCAATACCCACTTCTTCTGCTACTTCCTTGGAAGAGAAAGCTCGTTCATTCAGTTGTATATCACGTCGCATATCGGGCCTCTTTTCTATAAATAGTTGTATCTGTAGTCTACCTGACCTTAAATTTTCTGTCTAGATAAGTGTAGACTATCCAGAAATTGTTAGGGATACCGAAAAGATTTCCTTTCCCTATCTTCTGCTTCCATATTCGTTTAGATCATCTATTCGCTTACCTTCCTTCTCTTGCATAGCCTCTATCTCCTATCTATCCTTATCCATTGTTAGTGTTACATCTGGTCGGTCTTGGCGCCAGGCCCTTGCCAAGCATGGGTGGGGTTGATAGGAATTCAACAGCGATTAGGACATACAGATATTCAAACAACGATGAACTACTATGCTCATACGACTGACTACATGAAAAAAAAGGCCTCCCAGCAGTTCAATAAACTGATGGAAGACCTTCACTATAAAAATATTTACATGTTAGGTGAGCATCCATTTCTAAATCCTCGTTAAATCCCTATATTTCAAGGGATTTAAGCAATGATTACATTATGCCGCCCATTCAATTAATAATTTAATAGGAAGTAACAAGGTAATGATACCAACATTTTTGGCCATAGCCACCTAAAACAACTTCACTTAATGTCATGATATTTCAATGTCAGGTGAGCATTTTAAATTAATTTTTTATAAATTACTATATGAAAAATTTGAAAAAAGCCCCCCCCTATTACAAGAGAGTACATATTTTTTAAATAAACCTAATTTATTATACCGGAAGGAGAGATTATCATGAAAATGAAAAAGTCCTTAAATCGAATTCAAGCTGCATTATTAAAGAAAAACATAAATGAGTTTAAAGAAAAAGATGGCATTTTAACTGAAGCTTTCATTTTAGAAGGAACAGAAGATTTAATTTTTTATGTCTATGAATTTGAATCTCCCAGCAAAACTGTGAAAGGTGCAATATTATTATAATAAAACTGAGAGGAGATTTATAAATGAACTTTCAAAGGGTTCTTAATGGGTGTCTTGTTTTATTACTTGGGGTGAATGTTTCAGCTTGTGGGTTCGATCATGTTATAGGGAATGGAGAAGTTACTGATCTTGATTTGAAGGAAGTAAAGTCATTTATAGCCGATAAAAAAACAGGCTTTTAAATTGTCTTAACGTATATTATCCGCGTTTTGTTGCAGAACCCCATTATGTTAAAGGCCAGGGCCAGATTGTTGAAAAAAGATTGGATTGTGTTTTATTGATAAGTATAATATTAAGCTCGGTGAACCGTATCATAAGTAAATTAGGTTATAATGTTGTAAAGAAAAGCTGAAATATACAAAGTCATTGAATTGGCTATGTATATTTCTGCTTAAATTAATTTAGAAATCATTATACTTTTTTACTGATTTTTTAAGAGTTTATTCAATTTCTTCATCTCAAATTCATGAACGGTTATTGAAAAATGACTGTTTCTTTTGTCACTTTCTATCACTGCCAGTTTGTGTGAAAGACTCCTGCTAAATCACGTCGTTCATAGGTATGTGCACCAAAATAATCACGTTGTGCTTGCAAAAGGTTAGCATTTGAGATGCCTGTTCGATAACTATCGTAATAAGTAAGTGAAGCACTTAAACATGGAAACGAAATACCAGAATTTATTCCTTCACAGACAACCTTTCGTAATCCTACCTGGTAATCTGTAACCTTTTCAGCAAAATATGGTGAGATTAATAAATTAGCCAGATTCGGCTGCTCTTGATAGGCTTCGCTAATGACGTTTAAAAATTCTGCACGAATGATACAACCTCCGCGGAAAATCAGCGCAATATCCTTTAAAGGCAAATCCCAACCGTAAAGTTCAGAAGTCATTTTATATTGAGTAAAACCTTGCGCGTACGCACAAACTTTTCCCATATATAATGCTTGTCTAATATAGTCAATCCACTCATTTTCATCTAATTTTTGCTGAACGTTCTCAGGGCCTGTTAGAATATTTTCTGCATTAACCCGTTCCTCTTTTAGAGCGGAAATGTATCGTGCAAACAAAGACTCTGTAATAATTGATGCTGGTATTCCGTTATCAATAGCTTGCATGCTGGTCCATTTACCTGTGCCTTTTTGTCCTGCTTTATCAAGAATCACATCGATCAAGGGTAAACCCGTTACTTCATCTTTTTTCCTTAATATTTCGGCTGTGATTTCGATTAAATAACTTTTCAGTTCGCCTTGATTCCATGTTTCAAAGATTTCAGCAATTTCATTAACTTCTAAATGCAACTTTTCTCTTAAAAACGTATAGGCTTCGGCGATTAGTTGCATATCTGCATACTCAATCCCGTTATGTACCATTTTTACAAAATGACCTGCTCCTTTTGGACCGATATAGGTACAGCAAGGGTCATCATTTACTTGGGCTGCGATTTTTGTCAGAATCGGAGCTACTTTTTCATAGGCTTCTTTATCTCCACCTGGCATGATTGAAGGTCCTTTTAACGCACCGACTTCTCCACCAGAAATACCAATTCCTAAATAACTGATTCCTTTAGATTTCAATTCATCATATCTGCGTTCAGTATCTTCGTAATGGGAGTTACCGCCGTCCATGATAATATCGCCTGATTCAAGATGAGAAAGTAATGAATTGATCACCGAGTCGATCGGCTTACCCGCCGTCACCATTAGAAAAATCTTTCTTGGAGTTTCTAGTGACTGAACAAAGTCCTGGATTTCGTAATACGGATGGAGCGACTGACTGTCCAATTTAGCAACAAGCTGCTCCGTTAGATCCCTTGTGTAGTTATAGACAGCTACTTGTTCCCCTTTACTAGCCATATTTAAAGCTAAATTACTGCCCATTACCCCTAAACCAATGACACCAATTGTATTAAACATTTATTTCTGCTCCTTTTATGTAAGAATAATAGGCAGTAAATCCCTCTCATAAGTGGGGGATTTACTGCCGGGAAAGGCCTATACAAATAAGCTTAGTAATAGAATAAATCCTAATCCAGCTACTGAAATAATCGTCTCAAGCAAGGTCCATGTTGCAAATGTTTCTTTCATGCTTAAACCAAAATACTCTTTAAACATCCAGAAACCTGCATCGTTTACGTGTGAAGCGATTAAACTTCCCGCTCCTGTAGCAAGTACAACTAGAGCAAGGTTAACATCCGTCTGACCTAACATCGGAATAACTAAACCAGCTGTCGTTAAAGCAGCAACGGTTGCAGATCCTAAGGAAATACGCAGGATTGCCGCGATGATCCAGGCAAGCAAGATTGGTGATAATGATGTTCCTTTGAATAATTCAGCTACATAGTCACCTACACCGCCGTCGATCAATACTTGCTTGAAGGCTCCGCCGCCCCCTATGATTAAGAGCATCATTCCGATATGTAAGATTGCTGATGTACAAGATTCCATAATATCTTTCATTGGAATCTTTCTTGCTAATCCCATTGAATAGACCGCAAATAATAAGGAAAGCAACATGGAAGTACCAGCTTCGCCAATAAAACGGATAGCTGCTAGTAAACCATTGTCTTCAAAGCCTATTGTTTTTTGCATCAAAGTGATAATCGTAGCAATTGACATTAAAATAACGGGAAGTAAAGCGGTAAATACACTGATCCCAAATCCAGGTGTGTCTTCAAGTTTAAATGATTTTTGTTCTCCTAAAGAGGCAATGCTGCCTGTTTTCGTAAATGATGCAGGTACGAGCTTTTTAGCTAGCTTCGTAAATACTGGTCCAGCTAAAATAACCGTTGGAACCGCAATAATGAAGCCGTAAAGTAAAACCTGACCAAGGTCTGCACCATATTCACCAGCGATAACGGTTGGTCCTGGGTGCGGCGGTAAGAAACCGTGTGTTACGGATAATGCCGCTACCATTGGAATACCCAGATACAATATCGAAACTTTTAATTCTCTTGAAATTGCAAATACGATTGGAATTAATAATACTAATCCCACTTCAAAAAATAACGCGACACCGATAATAAATGATGCTGCTACGACTGCCCATTGAATATTCTTTTCACCGAATTTTTTAACGAGGGTCATGGCAATGCGTTGGGCGCCGCCTGAATCTGCGATTAACTTACCCAACATCGCTCCAAGTCCAAAGATTAACGCTAAGTGACCAAGTGTTCCGCCTAATCCAGCTTCAATGGTTTTGACAATTCCCTCAAGTGGCATCCCAAGTGCTAAAGCGACTCCAAACGATACAATGATTAAGGAAATAAAGGTGTTTAATTTTAAGCCCATTATTAAAATTAATAAAGCGACAATTCCTAAAGCGACAATAACTAATGGCATTGTAATTCCTCCATGTCTTTACTTTGTAGCATTTATTAAGTTTCTTTGATAATTCGCAATCTGTGTATATTCGTTTTCCAATACCCTTGATAGGTTTATAAAAATCGGCAGTAGTTGCCTATATTCTTTTACAGAATCATTTTTGGGTATGTGCTTGTGGGTATTGCCTATCATTTCAGAAACTACTTCGAAGGAATCAATCTCCCTAGTGGAATATAATCCTAATATACAAGCACCCAGGCACGAACTTTCGTAGCTTTCTGGAACCACGACTTCCGATTCGAAGATATCGGACATCATTTGCCGCCAAACAGACGACCTTGCGAAGCCTCCCGTAGCTTGAATTCGGGTCACGGAACCGTCCATACATTCGGTTAAGGCTAAAAATACTGTATATAAATTGTAAATGACTCCTTCTAGAGCCGCTCGAATCATATGTTCTTTCTTATGCGAGAGTGCTAATCCGAAAAATGAACCCCGTACGTCTGGATTCCATAATGGTGCACGTTCACCTGCAAGATATGGATGGAATAACAATCCATCAGCGCCTGGTCTTACACGCTCGGCAATCTTGGTTAAGACTTCATAAGCGTCGATTCCAAGTCTTTTAGCTGTTTCTACCTCGGAAGAAGCAAATTCATCGCGAATCCAGCGAAGGACCATCCCGCCATTATTTACCGGCCCTCCAATCACCCAATGCTTTTCCGTTAAGGCATAGCAAAAGATTCTTCCTTTTTCGTCTGTTTTCGGCTCGTCAATAATCGTTCGAATCGCACCGCTTGTCCCAATCGTGACAGCGATTTCACCTTTCCGGATAGCGTTTACACCTAGATTTGAAAGGACACCATCACTTGCCCCAATGACAAAAGAGGTTTGTGGATCAATCCCGATCTGTTTGGCTAAATCCGGGTCACAGTTGTTAAAGATCTTTGTTGTTGGTACGAGTTCAGATAATTGATCACGCGTTATTCCAGCAATTCTTAGGGCTTCCTCATCCCAATCCAAGTTTTTGAGGTTCATCATGCCCATGGATGAAGCAAGGGAATGATCGACAACATATTGATCAAAGAACTTTTTAAAGATATATTCTTTAATCCCGATATACTTTTTAACATTGGTTGCGATCTCTGGGCAATCATTCACAATCCAGGTGATTTTGGATAATGGTGACATCGGGTGAATCGGTGTTCCGGTTCGCTTGTAAACTTCATGACCCTCTAATTCATCTTTTATTTTGTGGGCCCAAGTTTCACTGCGATTATCTGCCCAAGTGATACAAGGGGTTAGCGGCTGGTCATTTTCATCCATAGCTATAACACTATGCATCGCACTGCTAAATGAAATAAATGATATCTTTTTATCTGAATGCTGTTTCGTTATATTTGAAAAGGCTTTCAAAACGGCCTGAAAAATCTCTTCAGGGTCTTGTTCCGCTGTTGTCATATCCGGTGTGTAAAGAGGATAACCAATATTCTCTTGCTGAATGACATCGCCTTTTTTCGTAAATAATACAGCTTTTGTACTTGTTGTACCGATGTCTACACCTAACATATAGCTAGTCATTTTCTTGTTCGACTCCTTTTGAAAGCATCTGTTGGGCCATCCATAAGTCTTCAACTTTCTCTTGAACATCATCAAAGTTTTCATGTAACGACTTAATCATGAGGTCTCGATCTTTTGTTCTGATCGCATCAATATAAAGTTGATGATTATTTGTGATCCGTGTAAAGTCTTCATACTTTTCTTTGAAACGACTGCGCATGGATAGAAGAATCAAACTTTCCATCACAGGTTTTAAATTATCCCAGATCATCAGGATGTAGGAATGATTGATGGACCGAATAATTGTTTCGTGGAATAGGACATCCTGATAGGAAAACTCATCAGCATCTCGATATTTTATAGAAATTTTCATCATTTCTAGTATTTTACTAAGTTCCATTACCAATTCATTCGTGTCCATCCTTACTAGACGTTCAAATACAAACGTCTCGATGAGTATACGTACATCATAAATTTCTGCATATTTTTTTTCTGTTAAACCAATGACAACCGCACCCATTCTTTCTAATCGGATGATATTTTCAGAGGCCAGTATTTTTAACGCTTCACGAATGGGTGAGCGGCTTACACCGAAATCAGCAGCTAATTTATTTTCAGATAGGATGGCACCGCTTTCAATCATCCCCGAAATAATGCGCATTCTAAGCTCGGATGTTACACGATCACCAGCTGAAGCTTTTGAAAGCCATTTTACAGGATAAAGAAATTCCTTTGATTCAGCCATAAATTCACCTTCTAATAGAGTTCAAGTACACTTGTATACAAGTATTATAATAAAAATAATGAATAATGCAAGCTTTTTGAATTTAACTAGATTCTCGTTAATATAAGACAAAGTTTGTTTGGAGTTTAGAAGGTTCTAGTGCAAAAATAATGAAATAGAAACATAGAATGGTAATATCCTGTTAACTTTCGTGGATTAAGCAGCTACTCCGAACAACTTATGAATGAAATCAACCTCATTTTGGGCAGACTTTGCCTGTTGATGAGGTTGATTTTTTTTAACCATCTGCATAGCTTCGATACCACTCAAAATATAGGTGGCTGTTCGAAACGATTTCAATCCCAACATGGAATCTTGTCTTTACTGACAACAAATAAGAAAAGGCCTCCCAGCAGTTCAATAAACTGATGGAAGTCCTTCACTATAAAAATATTTACATGTTAGGTGAGCATCCATTTCTAAATCCTCGTTAAATCCCTATATTTCAAGGGATTTAAGCAATGATTACATCATGCCGCCCGTAAGGTGAGAGCCTGTGATATCTTTAACGATATGTGCTGAAAAGTGTGTTATATCAAGGTTTTTGCTAATCAATGGTGTAACATCTTTAACGAGATTTTATCGTTTTCCGCTTGATTGTGTTAACAAATTGTTAGCGTGTCTTTCCTTACAAACATTCTTCATTTTTCCTTTCGAACTTTATGCGAATGCCAATGAAAAATTAGAATCCATTTTCTACTAACCATTTCATAATGCTTTCTTCTCTTTTCTTAAGATCGTCATGCTGGTTATCGTATTTACTCATTTTCTTCTGTGCAACAAGGTTTCCATCTACCATAAACAATACTCTTTCGGTTTTTGCTGCCACCTTTGCATCATGCGTCACGAGCATGATGGTTGTCCCTTCATTATTAATCTCTGCCAGAATAGACATAATGTCTGCTGACGATTTGGAATCTAATGCTCCGGTCGGTTCGTCTCCAAAAATGATATCCGGATCATTTATCAATGCTCTGCAGATGGCGACTCTCTGCAGCTGGCCGCCAGAGCCTTGAGTGATCGTATTATCTGCAAGCTTTTCAATTCCTGTCATTTCCATCAGTTTTTTTGCTTTTTGATACACCGCATTTTTATCCGCATCTTTTGATACAAGAGCAGGAAACATAACATTGTCAATCAATGACAGATTTTTTAATAGATTAATATCCTGAAAGATAAATCCCATGTGATTCAGTCGAATCTTCGCCAGTTCTTCTTCTTTTAGTGTGCCGATTTCAAAGTCTTTAAATTTCACACTGCCGGAATTAATTCTATCCATACCGCTTACATTATACAGAAGTGTTGATTTCCCGCTTCCGGATGGACCCATGACCGATACGAATTCACCTTCTTCTATATCCAGGTTTACATCCTTTAAGATATGAAGCTCATTATCTTTTCCTAATTCTACTTTTTTGTTCATACTTATTGCTTCTAATATATTGCTCATCTATATTCCTCCAATGCCAAATATTAAAATCAAAGTCTATTTCCACAGGGGCGCCCCGGAATGCTTTTTTTCAGGAATCTGCATTCTTATCTGCATAGGGGCCTTCACACAGGAGACTTCTTCTGCCTTAGCAGATACACTTCCTGCCCGAACCTTTTTTTCAGTACTTCTAACTTCTTAAAACGACAGATAAATCATCTTTTACGGCTACCTTACAGGACACAAATATCGTAAAGCCGACTACTACAATCAGCGTTAACGGACATAGCAGCCAAGTCTGCCATACAACATGAACAAATTCAATTTTTGCAGCTCCCATAGAGGACATTGCCATACTTACAAGTAACTCCCCTAAATAATTAGAAGCCAGCACTCCAACTATGATTCCCAATATCAGTACCATCATAGTTCCTGCCATATATTGATGTTTAATATTTTTAGAAGTTAATCCCATACTTCGCATGATTGCAACCTGAGACATATCCTTTGATAATAGCATCCGAAGGAATAGTGCCGTTATCAATACAGCTATGATTACTGCAATGGCGAATGCGCCTATCACAACTGTGCTCATCTGATCAATGATATTTCCAAGAGTCTGCCGTGTATATTCTTTGATATCATTGACCTGCGCAGAATCATAGGCATTCTGGTAGTAGTCCATTTTCTCACGAATATCAACGCCTTGTGCCACATCCATGTACACAATATACCAAAGAACGGCCTCATCATTTACTCCAAGACTGGTATGCGCCTTTGCTGTTTTCCCGCCATTTGTAATATCTTGATAAATACCAGTTACTTTCAAATTCTTTTCTTCCCCGCCAACCTTTACTGCTACTTCATCTCCTACGTTCTTGTTTAATCCGTCTTTTGACGCATTGGCAAAGGAAAGTGAGATTTCTCCTTCACCCTTCGGTGCTCTTCCTTCCAGATAATTTAAAGGAAATACGGAAAAATCTCCGGTTTCAATATTCATATAGTCCCAGGAACCTTCCGCATTTTTGACCTGGTAGGAACTTGTGATGTAGGCCGCATACTTTTCAATATCCGAATCATTTTTCAGCTCTTCCTGCAGCTTTTTAAAATCTTCTGTAATACTATCGTTCCTTCGAAGATCGATTCTCATATCGGACTTTCCTATTCCCATGTATGTGGAAAATTCTGGTGAATTCATGGTGTTATAAATATTTATAGGGAGTATTACAATAAACGTACATGCGATAAAAATAAAGAACAGTAGCCTGTATAATTTGAATCGTTTCCATGCATCCCTAAGTCCCATATAAATATTGGTGCTGAAGAATTTGTTCTTAAGCAGTGGAAAACTGTATTTTTGGTTCTTTCCACGCTCCATAGAATCTTTCCGTAAGGCTTCTACCGCAGAAATCTTATCGATTCTTTTCAGTACTTTCTTGCAATACATCACAATGATGAAATATACCAATAATGGAGCCATAAGAGATAGTACATATTTTAAGTTTCCTGATAAATCCGAAGATATGTAAAGTCTCATATTACCGTTAAACAGATGTACCACGGCAAAGGAAAGCAGATAGCCTATTATACCGGCTACTACTGACATGACTCTGTATTTGTTAAGATATACCTTCTTTATATCTTTTTTTGATATTCCTATTGCTTTCATCACACCGATTTCTCTTAAATCTTCATCAATGGTTGCAAGAAACGTAAGTCTGATACAGAGCGAAGCTATAATAATCAGCAGAATACTGATAAGTATAATGACCATTGCAACTGCCGCATCTGACATGGCATTAAACATCAGAAATATCTTTCCTCCGACTGTAGGACCGTTTGCTGGAAGACCTCCTTCGATATATGCAGTCTGAATTCCTTGAGAATCCCCGTTTTCATGCAGTTTGAATTCGATTAGATATTCCAGTTCCCCGGCCTGCTTTAAAAGCATTTCATTATAGTCTGCCTGATTAATAACAAACCGTTTCGAAGAAGTAAGGGAAGAATTCATCTCATAATCTCTTGCATAATCTGAAATGACAAACTCATTCTCATACTCTCCGCTTTTCACCGTAATCGTATCACCTATTTTTAAGTCATATTGTTGCATGAAATAGATGGGAACCGCCACTTCCCCTTCCGTTACATCCAGCTTTTCATTATCCAGATCCAATATAAAATCGAATTTTTTATTCTGTACAACATATGAAATATCCTGTACAGTTCCAGCCATCGTTTGATTATTGCCGAAATGAATATTACTTCCATCCAAAGTCAGAAGAACCATCGTCTCCTGCATCGCTATATTCTCACGCTGTTCTTCTGTAAATTTATCGATTTCTGCCTGATCAAATTCTCCGGAATGCATCTGCGTAATGTCAGCTGGTACTGCACGTTCCTGCAGGTCCGACATCGACTGAATCAGATTGGCAATGTTATTTATCGCACTAGCTCCCAAAAGAACTGCCATAGCGATAAATACAAATACTGAAATTGTTACAATTTTCTGCCTGACAAAATCATTCTTTACCATCTTTAAAAACAAAATTTTTCCTCCTTCTACATAGATAATTTTTTTCTATTTTATTCTTGTCTCTATCAACCTTGCACATTTCTTCAAGGGAATAATTTCTTCAACTTTTGAATTAATAATGCTCTTAATGAATCTTTTTTAATTTCTATAACTTTTTCATTTCCAGAACAAGCACTAAGCATGGATGTTGCAAATCTTAATCAAAAACCTTTGAAAAACTATACATGCTGATTTCTTAGTAGACTTGACCTGAATGATTATTGAGAGTACAAAGTAATCATACAAAATGGTATTTATTAGGTGAACTAACTTAAGCCTAATTATTTACTAAGCCCGCAGCCCTATTTTAGTAAGTTGACTATGGGAGGTTATTAGAAAATAATCGAAATGGAGTGAAGGAAGTGGAGGGAGTAACAATTGCTTCAACAGCAAGGACGCGGGTAATTCTACGATCCCCATAACAAGGGGCTCTTTCTTTTGAAAGAGCCCCTTAAATCGCTATATCAAATTTTTTCACACAATCTTATGCCAGATTCCCTCCGTCAATGAGATAATGACTTCCTGTAATATAAGTAGCTTTATCTGAGGCTAAAAACAAAACAAGTTCCGCAATTTCATTCGTTTGCGCATATCGATTCAAAGGTACTTTCGATAATGCTCTTTCTCTCATTTGATTCGCATGCTCTGATCCTCTACCTTGCTCAATGGCCTGCATCATTCTAGTTTCGACATACCCAGGGCAAATCGCATTTACGCGAATCCCCATTCCTGCTGATTCTATGGCTGCTGTTTTAGTCAAACCAAGAACGGCATGTTTAGAAGCCGAGTAAGGAGCTAAACCAGGGGAGCCTTTTAACCCCGTAATGGATGACGTATTAATGATACTTCCAAATTTTTGCTCCATCATGGGAGCCATCACATGCTTTAAACCAAAAAAGACACCTTTGATATTGACATTCAATACCTTATCTAAATCCTCAGCATTGGTTTCTATAATGGAAGCAACCTTTCCTTCTATTCCCGCATTATTAAAGAAGACATCAATTTTTCCGTACTTCTCCTTCGTTTGCTGAACAAAATTCTTCACCTGTTCTTCACTTGTCACATCAGCAGTTTGTAGCAAATAATCCTCTAGCTCTAGTTCCATTACAAGCGACTCTAATGCTTGGGCATCCATATCGACTAACGACAGTTTTGCTCCTTGTTTGGCAAATAAACGAGCCGTTTCTTTACCAATTCCTCCTGCTGCCCCTGTGATTAATACAACTTTTTCTTCAAAATCCATTGTTCTTCCCCCTTACTGAATTGTGCATGTACCAAATCCATACTTCTTAAGAACTTGACGCTGCCTTTTCTATATTAACCAATTTGTTTTTTTTCTTTTTTCCTTCCGGATGAACATAGGCTATAAATAGTATTGCAACGATCACCATAATGGCAGCAATCATTAGAAACGAATATTTAAACCCTTGAATCGAATTATCGACTCCAACGTTTTGGATTATAAATCCAACGGCCATTGCGCATAAAGCTGCTGCAATATTCGAAAAAGCGACAATCACTCCAGAGAGAGTTGATGTACGTTCAGGAAGTTGATTGCCAATAATGATATGAGATGTTGAAAGAATTAGGAAACTAAATCCATATGCCAATGTAATTCCCAAGGTTGTCCACACAACCGAGTTCGTAAAATAGAGTGATCCAAAAATTAAGCCAGCAATAAGCATACCAATCCCTGTTACTTTCACCCGTCCCTCACGCAAGCTTTGCGTTTTTTTAAATACGCGGTCAGAGATAGTTGCCATCGACAGCGACACAATCATCGATGTCAACCCGACTGTCAATGTGGCATACGCCATTCCCATTTGCGATATTTGAGTTACTTCTAAAAAGTATAAGGGCATCCAAATCTGCATCCAACTCGATAAACAAAAGAACCCGAACGTCATAAACAACGTAAATATGCTAGTTCTTGACAACAAAACTGGGTATAATTCCGACCAAGGAACTTTCCTTTTTGGAGTGGAGTCGTCCATCACTTCAAGTTCTTCAAGTTCTGGCGTTTTTTTAGGAATTACCATAACCCACACGACTACCAGAACTAAACTGAATAATCCCATAATAGCAAACGAGTGTCTCCAACCTACTACCTGGAGTAGGAGTACAACCAAAGGAGCAACCGCATACGCTCCAACCGTTGAACCTAGTGTAAAAATAGTAGTCACCCTTGCCCGCATAGAGGGGGGGAAATAAGCAAATAATTGTCTAAGGGATGCCGGAGCATAGCCACCTTCAGCAAATCCAAGAAAAATACGATACAAAAGAAGCGTTGCAAAACCGCCGATTAAATAACCTCCAAACTGGAGTAGTGACCACGCCAAAAGCATAAAGGCAATAATTTTCTTAGGTGAGACTTTATCAGTAATAAATCCCATTAAAACCGCAGCTACAGGAAATATCCAGAAAAAACTACTACCAACAAGTCCCCACTGCGCATAACTTAAATTCAATTCTTCCATTAAAGGACCAACAGCAAGCCCGACAACACTCTTGTCTGCAAAGTTAATCAAAAAGCCAAAAAATAGAATGACTAGAACAATCCAACGCATAAACATTCCCCCTCATTTATGGGTATTTATTTCTTTTTTAAAATATTGAAGCTACAAAGAAGGAAGGATTAAACTGCATCCTTCCTTACTAGACAAGACACCCGCTGAATAGTTAAGTACCTCGCCTTCATCTCACCTACTTGATGAGGTGAAGGAAAATAAACAAGTTTAATAGTACCTAATACTATTTCAAAACGGATTGTTTAGCTCTGTATCAATCATCTATTAAATCTGTACAGAAATCATTTTTATATCTAAATAGTCATCCATTCCATACTTTCCACCTTCACGCCCCATACCGCTCTCTTTCACGCCACCAAATGGCACTTGAACTGCAAATGGAATCGCATCATTCACTCCGACCATACCGTATTCCAATTGTTCAGAAACACGGTACTTGCGGGAAAGATCTTTTGTATAGAAGTAAGATGCAAGTCCATATTCAATGGCATTTGCTCTTTCAATCACTTCTTCTTCGCTCTTGAACTTAATCAGTGGAATGACAGGACCAAAAGTTTCCTCCCGAGTAATTAACATTTCATCCGTAACATCCGCTAAAACAGTAGGAGGATAAAAATAACCATTGGAGTAGTCTTCCCTTGTCAACCTTTTTCCACCGTTAAGTACACACGCCCCTAAGAGAACGGCATCATCCACTTGCTCTTGAACTTTGTCGATTGCATCTTCATAGATTAATGGGCCCATTCCATTTTGTTCATCCAATCCATTACCCACTTTGATTGTTTGAACTTTTTCTTTCAATTTCTCTGCAAATTCCTCATATACATTTTCTTGCACATAGATTCGGTTTGGACAGATACATTGTTGTCCATTAGAGCCAAATTTACTTATTACCAAGCCGTTAACTGCCAAATCGATATCAGCATCATCAAATACAATAAATGGAGCATGTCCACCTAATTCCATTGACACGCGTTTTACAGTTTTTGCAGATTGTTCAATGAGGATTTTCCCAACTTCCGTTGAACCCGTAAAGGAAACTTTTTTTACGATACTGCTGTTCATAATCGTGTTGACAATAGGGCCTGATTGCC
Source organism: Peribacillus sp. NPDC096540 (assembly GCF_050278525.1). Taxonomy (NCBI): domain Bacteria; kingdom Bacillati; phylum Bacillota; class Bacilli; order Caryophanales; family Bacillaceae; genus Peribacillus; species Peribacillus sp. NPDC096540. The sequence continues at coordinate 48,295 of NZ_JBNNTG010000031.1, forward strand.
CAATGAGGAGATTAGCCACGCCTTTCGGCAAACCTACTTCATCAATAATTTTAAACAATGCAACGGATGACAACGGAGCTTCCCTTGAAGGTCTTAGAATCACTGTACACCCTGTCGCTAGAGCCGGTCCCAATTTCCTAGCTGCCATAGATAGTGGGAAATTCCAAGGAGTAATAGCTGCCACAACACCAATAGGTTGTCGAATCGCTTGGATACGTTTGTTAGCAATCGATGGAGGAATGACATCTCCGTAAACTCTGCGCGCTTCTTCGGCATACCATTGGAGAAAGGCAATCGTTGAACCTACTTCTTGCCTAGCGTGATGAATGGTTTTTCCCATTTCTTTTGTGATTATTTGAGCGATTTCTTCCTTGTTCTCTCCCAGCTTCTCTACAATCCGCCATAAATACGAACTACGCTGTTCTGCTGTCAGTGCTGACCATTGAGGAAATGCATTCTTTGCGGCTTGAATAGCAGCATTCGTCTCTTCTTCGCCGACAAAATAAACAGTATCTACCGTTTCCCCTGTAGCTGGATTATTTACTTCAAATACCTTATCTGTTTCTAACCATTCTCCATTGATATACATCATTCAACGCTCCCTTTGCGATTTTTGTCTACCGGAAAATCCGAACTAAATATCGTTGGATTTTCCGGAATAATAAAAATTATTAGGACTCAATACAGTCTTTTAAGAAATCGTCTCTTTAGAGCGCGAAGGTGTTAACGTAAATCCTTCGTAACCTTTAGCTGTTACTTCATCACATATCTTACGGTAGTTCCCAACTCCACCAGTATAAATTGGGAATCCACGTGGCTTATCTTCAATATTTGCACCCGTATACCAAGACGCCACCTTTGTAAAAAGTGTAGATTGAGCTAGTTCTAAACAATTCTTACTCCATGTTTCTTCCGCTTCTACATTTGCCTCAATTGTTTCTAATTTATTCTCACGTAGATATTCGATACAATCACCGATCCATTCAACATGCTGCTCAATTGACACAGGCACATTTGATAGCACTGAGGGACTCTCAGGACCAGTAATCATAAACATGTTAGGGAAACCAGCATTGGCGATACCAAGGTAAGTTCTCGTTTGTGTTCCATCAGCCCATTTATCTTTAAGTGACACACCTTCTTTTCCACGAATATCAATCTTAAACAATGGTCCTGTCATCGCATCGTAACCTGTAGCAAAAACAATAACATCCAATTCATATTCTGTTTCTGAAGTTTTTATCCCTTTAGGCGTAATCTCAACAATTGGCGTCGTCTTTACATCTACCAAAGTAACGTTATCACGGTTAAACGTCTCATAATAATTAGTGTCAATAACAGGTCGTTTTGCAGAGTAGAAGTAGCTTGGTTTTAATTTCTTGGCTACCTCAGGATTTTTAACAACGTCATCGATCTTACAACGAATAAATTCACTAGCCGTTTTATTGGCTTCTTCGTTTACCATTAGGTCATTGTACGTTTGACTAAACCCTAATCCGCCTCTTTCCCAAATCTTTTGGTATTGCTGCTCACGTTCTTCTGGTGTATCATCCAATGCCGATCTATTATTAACTGTCGCATGAAGATATCCCATTGAAGACCAACGAATTTGTTGTCTAATCTCTTCATAATTTTCTTTTGTTTGACGAATAAATTCTGCGTCATATGGATAGTTTCTTGCAGGAGTACTATACGCCGGCGTTCTCTGGAAAACATTGAGATGGCCTGCTTCTTCCGCAATGACAGGGATAGATTGGATTCCACTTGAACCTGTACCAATCAAACCGACGCGTTTATTACTGAAATCTACCTTTTCATGTGGCCAACGTCCAGTGTGGTATGCCTCTCCTTCAAAACTATTCAATCCCTTAAAGTTAGGTATATTTGATGCAGATAGGCAGCCTACCCCAGTGATGAAATATGTGGCAGTTAAGTTAGTACCATCGGCTAGTTTTATATCCCAATTTTTATTAATTTCGTTGTAATGAGCAGATGTAACACGTGTATTGAACTGAATATCACGGCGTAGGTCGAGCTTATCTGCCGCGAAATTAAGGTACCTTAATATTTCTTCCTGAGCCGGGAATCTAGTAGTCCATGTCCATTCCTGAAGGAGCTCATCAGAAAACGTATAATTATAAATGATACTTTCTGAGTCGCATCGCGCTCCCGGATAACGATTCGCGTACCATACACCCCCAACATCTGCCGCCGCTTCGAAAGTACGGACAGAAAATCCAGCTTCACGTAAGCGATATAGCATATACATTCCCGAGAAACCTGCTCCGATAACGACTGCATCTAAATTAATGATTTGATTTGTATTTGCCATTTTTATTCCTCCCTATATTCACAATTTCGTTGTATTTAAGAATGTATCGATTGTCACACCAGATAATTAAATACATCCGGTAAAATTCGTAGGCTTATTTATTCGTCAAAGGATGAACGCAAGTGGCGGGCTACTTGACCAATCGCCTGCTTGCCTTTGTCCATAATTCCCGCCATCCAGAAGAATCCGTGAATCATCCCTTCGAAGCAATTGGATTCCACCTGAATACCCGCTTCCTGCAATCGATTCGCATAGGCTAATCCCTCGTCTCGAAGTGGATCATACCCTGCTGTAATGACTAGTGCTGGTGGAAGATTGCTAAGATCTTCAGATAGTAGCGGTGCAACATATGGGTTCAATTTGTCTTCTTCAGTTTTGATATAGTGTCGAGCAAACCATTCCATGCTATCCTGAGTGAGGAAATATCCTTCTCCATTTTCCTTGTACGATGTCGTACTGAAAGAGAGATCTGTTACCGGATAGATCAAAATTTGGGACACGAAAGTTGGTCCTTGCTCATCTCTTGCCTTCATTGCGACACATGTAGCCAGATTTCCACCGGCACTGTCCCCACCTATAGAGATTTTCGTCGAATCTCCCTTCCATTCACCTGCATGATTAGCTACCCATAATGCTGCTTCATAACAATCTGCAAGAGGAATAGGGAACTTATATTCAGGAGCTCTGCGATAATCAACAGAAACCACTATGCACTCTGCCTGATTCGCAATGCTACGACATGGTACATCGACTGTATCAAGATCCCCTAAAACCCATCCCCCTCCATGAAGATAAATAAATATCGGGAAAACCCCTTCACCTTCAGGGGTATAAATCCTCACCTTGATTTCGCCATCTTTCACAGGTATCCAGTGCTCTTCTATCTTCGCTACTGACTCTGCTGGCCCCGCCAATTTTTGTAGCGCCACCCCATTGGCACGGTTTTCTTCAGGTGTCATAGCAGAAGTTGGTTTTCTTTCTCCTAACATCTGCAGGAAGTCCTTTGCTTGAGTATCTAACATGATTGGATTCATACCTCCTTCGAATAGGTTATGGGTTCACTTTGCTGGGATAAATCCGGCAACTTCTTCAGTCACTTTGATAATAATATCCGCTGGAATCAGGAATTTGCCTGATGCCGAATCACTTTGTACTTCCTCCACAATGTATTGGAGAATATCAGAATCTAGATTAAATTCAGCAAATGTATCAGATAACCCAACTTGCTGTCGCAAATCACGGATGAATTCGATAACCTTCGTCAAACATTCTTGAGGATCGGCCGACAGATTTTCAATTCCCAACGCCTCGGCAAACCGTTTAATTTTCGGTAAATATAAAGCAGGCAGTGCATCCATTACATTTGGTAGAAGTACCGCGTTGGCCAAACCATGTGGAATTCTAAACTTAGCACCAAATACATGCGCCATATTATGCACCGGCACTCCATTGTTTCCAAATCCAAAAGCCGTTATTGCCATTGCACTCGCCATTAACATATTGCCTCTAGCTTCTACGTTAGATCCTTCCTTAACTACATTTGGTAAATTCTCTGAAATCAACTGGGCAGAATACAAAGCATAAGAATCAGTAAATGGAGTAGCTGTTGTCGAAAAATAACCTTCTATTGCATGCGTCAAGGCATCCATTCCCGTAAATGCTGTAATCTTCGGAGGCAGTCCCACCGTCAATTCAGGATCCAGAATCGCCATGTCAGCATTGAGATACGGAGTCCTTACCACTACTTTTACACCTAGTTTTTCATTATAAATAACAGCCATTGGCGACACTTCTGCACCCGTTCCTGCTGTCGTAGGAATTGCCACATGTGGAATTTCCATCGGTTGGGCTTCTGGAGGGAATTCCCTAATGCTCGTATGAAGTACTTCCTCCGTATTGTCATATCCTTTATGCAGCATCCACTTGATACCTTTTACAGCATCCAGCACACTTCCACCCCCTAGGGCAATCAGCGCGTCCGCTCGAAGTTCTTTAGCAACCCGAACGGCTTTGGTAATATTCTCTGCCTTGGCATCTTGTTCAATTTCATCAAAGACACCTACTAGTTCTACAGTTTCCTGAGAATTTCCAAATAAATCGATAATTTGGGCAGCAACGCCCGCTTGTACGATTCCTTTATCCGTAATCAAGATGGCCCGCTTACCGCCTAACCCCTGAATCATTTGTGGTAGCAAACTTCTAGCCCCAGCCCCACTAGATATGGATGTTCTTAAATGAAATTCAGCAAAAGTATTACTCATTTCCGTCACCTGCTTTCTAATATTAAGAGTCATTTAATTAAAAATGACTTTTATCCTTACAGTTATTCTTTCAATTGTAATCGCTTACAAGTTTAATAATAATTTTAATTTCCCGTTTTATATATCCCCTAAAATTAAGGGGATTCCTATGAAAAATTCACTTTTCCTCTCGAAATAATCGATAAACTTGTTATCTTAAGGTTTCCATCCAATTATTAGCATAATTTGTAATGACATATTTTTTTGATATAATGTGAATATTCAATCTCATTGAAAAGGAGGATATTTATGCTTGATGCAGCTATAAAAAAACAAATTCAATCTATTTCATCAGTTCCTTCTCATTACGAAAAACAAATCCTTGCCGTTCGTGGATTTATGGATCTTTTTAACTTTTCCCGTGTAAGCCTCTATTTCTATTCGACACTAAGTAAAATCGGTGAAGGTATATTATGTATAGATCAACAAGTGGTATCTTCCTTGCAGGAGTGGAGAGAAGATGTTCGGAACATGCCTCCCATCTATTCAGCCATCAAGGAAAGAAAGCCTAAGCATATCGATTCACAATCAATTCTCCAACTTCCAATAAAGTTTACCAATGGCGTGACTACTGAACTTATAGTAGTTCCCATTAGCTATAGCTCACACGTTGTTGGCTATGCCTGCATGGGGAGTACAGATTCCTTTACCGTTGATGATAGCCTTCTTCACTCTTTAGGTATGTATGGGCAACATTTAGGGCAAATATTTGGAGAAGATGACTACCCTGGAAGCACCAAAAGTATTAGCAAGCGGGAAATCGACGTATTGCAGAGAATGTCTTGGGGTGAGAGCACGAAGATAATGGCTGTATCCCTTGGCATTAGCGAATTTACTGTCCAGGATTATGTACAATCCGCCATTCGAAAACTCGAGGTGTTCAATCGAGTGCAAGGAGTAGCCGAAGCTTTGCGTAGAGGTATCATCCAATAACAACACCTAATATCACAGTCAACTGACAATATCTAACCAGCAACTGTCTGTTGTCATTCTAGATTATTAGTCTAGGCATAATTTTTGAATACTATTTTACTTCCTTCTAAAGGGTAATCTGAACACTAAAAAGAACTATTCGCATAGTGCTTTTAGTGGGAAATAAGCATTCCTTATTAGAAAAAAGACCTTTCATCAATTTCATAGATTGATGAAAGGCCTTGATATTTAGAGTGGTTTTTGGAGCTTATGTCCAATAAAATGACCACGGTTTGACGAAATATGCTCTTACCCTTGATAAAACAAAAGTTTAGAATTTACTACATTTCTTATAGTATGAGAACAATCTCATTTATTTATAGCCTTAAAAAATGAATAATAGCTCCTAGACAACCTACCCCATATGAACGCTTTCATATGTTCCAGCTGATGGTTCATAAAAACAATGATTTTTAAATTGACCTGTAAAGGTTGGCCATACCATGTTGGAGGACAAGGAGTATATGGATTAAAATACCGAATGGCATATTTCGCTGGATGTTCTCTCCAATAATTCAAAGTCTGTTCTGCTAATTTTTTTCAGAAGGTCTCGCTCTTTGATAAAACATATTCCCCTTTTGAACAGCTTCAAAAGAATAATTGCCACCTTGTATTTGAAAAATGACATCTTCAATTGTCCTAACATCTTTAAAGTCTGAACAATCGGCTACAGCACGATTAACAATTACATTCAGTACATTTGCAAAAGAATGGCTCACCATCTACAGTGAAGCCAAAGACGTAAAGCCAGGAACCATACGAGTCAGACTTCATGAAATTTCGAAGTTGATGCCCTATTTTGCACAACTAAAACTTGAATAAATTTCCAGAAAGTAATATCAAGATACTCTAAACTTTTTAAAGATAGTACAAGGGAAGGAATACATCGAACTGGGAGGATGATTTTTCGAAAAGCATTAGAATTAGAGCTTATCAAGAAGGACCCTACCGAGTTTGCCTATCTTAAAAAAGTTAAAAATACCATTGAACAGCTAGAGGAAGAAGAAGCCCCTAAGTATTTGGAAAAGGAAGAACTTGCACTGTTCTTAAAAACCGCTAAGAATGGAGGATTGACGCTAGACTACTTAATGTTTCTTATCCTATCCTATACCCAATGTTGCTTGCAAAAAGTTTGATACCCAGAAAGTTCTTTTGATAATTTTTCTGTAAGTGGAATTGTTTCTTTTCTTCTATTCTTGCCGAAAACAGAAATTATTTTGATTAATGAAATCAATATCAGACCATTGAAGATTAATGATTTCTCCTCGCCTAATACCTGTACCAAGTATTGTAACGATTATCATGTAATCACGATAAGCAAAATAACTCTCTTCTCTCAGCTTGATACGTCTGTAGTAGTTCAACATTTACCGAATTTGGTCATCGCTGAAAACAGCAATTTTAACATCTTCTTTTTGCCTTTTAACTCGTTTTGCAGGGTTGTTTTTAATGACTTCACATTCAACCATATAATTTAAAAACGCTCGTATCCTTAGGAGTTTGGTATTTATTGTGCCAGCCTTATTCCCCCTTTCTTGGCACTCTATAAGAAATTGACGTACATGACTGTAAGTAATATCCTCGACACTTACAACCTCTTTCTCGATGCAGTATTCACAAATCCTCCAAGAGAAGTTTCATAATTTCTTATGTTTACCTTTGTTGTGTTCTTAAAACGTCTGTCATCTAAAAAGTCTTGATACCCAAATTTCAACAACATAAAAAGACTACCTCCTAGTTTTTAGGAAGTAGTCTATACTTTAGAAATAAATCATTTACGTGACCAGTTCTCAAAATGAGCGAAAAATAGGTTTAACTATTTCTCAAATGCTAGGCTTAAAAGCCTTACATCATGCCGCCCATTCCGCCCATGCCACCCATATCAGGCATGCCCATGCCACCTGCACCAGCAGGTTCTGGTTTGTCAGCAACAACTGCTTCTGTTGTTAAGAACATTGCTGCAACAGAACCAGCGTTTTGTAGAGCTGAACGAGTTACTTTAGTAGGATCCACGATACCAGATGCGATCATGTTAACCCATTCGCCAGTAGCTGCATTGAAGCCCGTTCCAACTGCTTCACCTTTAAGGCGTTCTACGATTACAGAGCCTTCAAGTCCAGCATTGTGAGCGATTTGGCGTACAGGCTCTTCGATAGCACGAAGAACGATTTTCACGCCTGTTGCTACGTCGCCTTCCGCTTGAATTTCTGCTACTTTATTGTATACGTTAAGAAGAGCTGTACCACCACCGGCTACGATACCTTCTTCAACAGCAGCACGAGTAGAGTTCAATGCATCTTCAATACGAAGTTTACGTTCTTTTAATTCTGTTTCAGTAGCTGCACCGACTTTGATTACTGCAACACCACCAGCTAATTTAGCAAGGCGCTCTTGTAATTTTTCACGGTCGAATTCAGAAGTTGTTTCTTCTAATTGAACACGGATTTGGTTTACACGAGCTTGAATTTGAGCTGTATCTCCAGAACCTTCAACGATTGTTGTGTTCTCTTTTGTAACAACCACTTTAGACGCACGTCCTAAAGATTCGATTGTTGCAGATTTAAGATCAAGTCCGATTTCTTCAGTGATTACTTCGCCGCCTGTAAGAGCTGCGATGTCTTCAAGCATTGCTTTACGACGGTCACCGAATCCAGGAGCTTTAACCGCAACTGCATTGAATGTTCCACGAAGTTTGTTCACAACAAGAGTTGCAAGCGCTTCGCCTTCTACATCTTCAGCAATCAATAATAGTGGTTTCCCTTGTTGAACAACTTGCTCAAGTACAGGAAGGATTTCTTGGATATTCGTTACTTTTTTATCCGTGATTAAGATATATGGATTGTCTAAAACAGCTTCCATTTTATCTGAATCTGTAACCATATAAGGAGAAGCATATCCACGGTCGAACTGCATACCTTCTACAACGTCCAATTCAGTTGTGAAACCTTTAGACTCTTCGATTGTGATGACGCCGTCGTTACCAACACGTTCCATAGCTTCAGCAATCAGTTGACCTACTTCTTCATCATCTGAAGAGATAGCAGCAACTTGTGCAATCGATTCTTTGTTTTCAACAGGTTGAGAAATAGCTTTTAATTCTGCAATTGCAGTATTAACCGCTTTTTCGATTCCTTTACGGATACCCATTGGATTAGCACCAGCTGTTACATTTTTAAGACCTTCACGAATCATCGCTTGCGCTAGAACCGTTGCAGTAGTTGTACCGTCACCAGCTACGTCGTTTGTTTTGCTCGCTACTTCAGCAACCAATTTCGCACCCATGTTTTCGAATGCATCTTCTAATTCGATTTCTTTTGCGATTGTTACACCGTCATTTGTGATAAGCGGTGAACCGAATTTTTTCTCAAGAACCACGTTACGACCTTTTGGTCCAAGCGTTACTTTAACTGCATCTGCAAGTGCGTCCACACCACGAAGCATTGAGCGGCGTGCTTCTTCACTAAATTTAATTTCTTTAGCCATTTATAAGTACCTCCCTAAAATTTTAAGAAAATTTTCGTTCAGTTAAGTTTGATGTATAATTAGCCAATAATAGCTAAAATGTCGCTTTCACGTAAAATTAAGTATTCAGTATCTTCGTATTTCACTTCAGTACCAGCATATTTTGAGAAGATAATTAGATCGCCTTGGGCAACCTCTAAAGCAACACGTTCGCCATTTTCAAGAACACGGCCTGTACCAACTGCTACGACCTTACCTTCTTGTGGCTTTTCTTTTGCAGTATCAGGAAGAACAATACCGCTTGCCGTTTTTTCTTCAGATTGAACTAGTTCAATAATAACGCGATCACCTAATGGTTTTAACAAGTGAAACAACCTCCTCATATTCTCTTGATAATTTGCTTTGTGATTATTAGCACTCTTCATCATCGAGTGCTAACACATTTATAATATTAAATAAACCGAGCCTTTTTTGCAAGTATCTTATCGAAAATTTTTTATTAATTTCTGATAAATTCTGGGTATACTACTTTAGGATAATGTTTCTTTTAGCAAAGTAGATGAAATGTTCTTATATGCGTACGTTTAAGTGGAGTTCTGTCTCATTATTTGATACCATTTTGGAGTATACGTTTAGGGATTGTCCCCATGTCAGGACCGTTATAAGAGAAAGCGGACTAAATAAAAGGAGTTTTCATTTTTGAAAAAAGAATATTGGTTCGTCATCATCACTTACATAGCCATGCAATTATCCAGTATTGTTGGGGTACCCCTTTTCATGCTGATCGGGTCTTCAACTGGAATGCCTGCTGATGAACTCCAAGTGAAGTCTGCAGCATACTGGATTGTTTTCAGCTTTCTCATTGCTCTATCCTTGATCCTGTTGTTAATGAGAAAAGATATGAGGGAAAAGATGGACAGAAGCACTACAGCTTCCATTCCCACGTCCATATTATGGGCATTTGCCGGAGTGTTCCTCGCTCTTTTTGCGCAAATCATTGCTGGAATCATTGAACACATGCTCGGGGTAAAGACTGAATCTGAAAATACGCAGAATCTTATTTCACTCATATACGAAGTCCCAATAGTCATTTTCGTGACTTCAGTAATTGGACCTATTTTGGAAGAAATCCTTTTCCGGAAAATCATTTTCGGATCACTTCATAAACGCTTTAATTTCTTTATTTCTGCTTTAATCAGCTCAGTTATTTTCGGCTTGGCGCATGGTGAACTCGAACATCTTCTTTTATATTCAGCAATGGGCTTCACCTTTGCTTTTCTTTATGCGCAAACGGGCCGCATCCTCGTTTCCATGAGCGCACATATTGCTATGAATACGCTTGTTATCATCTTTCAAGTTGTAAAACGGGAAGATATTGAGAAGATGCTAGATACTGCACAGGCCTTCATCGGAGGTTTATTATGAAACGTCAATCACCATTATTCATGGGTATCATCTATGCAGGCTTAGGAGCTCTTTTTACCGCTATCGCGATTCAAACCGTTAGTTCTTCTGGATGGGGAGTTTTTGCCTACATACTCGTACTAATTGCGACACTAGACTTTGGGTCAGGGTTACGTATGATCATGCTGCACTTTAAAATTAAATCCGTAAACAAAAAGAAGAAAAAATAAAAAACGCTGCGAAGACGCAGCGTTTTTTTATTCCTCTAATGCAACTTCATCAACTACAGGATAATGCTTTAAAAAGTAAATGAGAGACTGAAGCTCTACAGCCAGATCAATGTGGTGAACTCTTATGGACGGCGGTACAGTCAGCCGAGCAGGCGTGAAATTCAATATTCCTTTAATATCAGCTTTAACTAAACGATCGGTTATCGTCTGAGCCACTTGGGCAGGTACTGTCAAAATAGCTGCTGTAATATTATTTTCCTGCAAAAGGGTATCGATTTGGTCCATATGATAGATTGGAACATCAGCAATTCGCTTTCCAACCTTATCTTCAGACACTTCAAATGCCATTTCAATTTTTGTATTATTATTTTTCAAAAAATTGTAATTTAAAAATGCGGTCCCTAAATTCCCTACCCCGATTAAAGCGACTTTTGTCAATTCATCTTGATCTAGTGTTTTTCTGAAGAAGGATAGTAAATAATTCACATTATAGCCGTAGCCCTTTTTTCCAAGCGCGCCAAAGTAGGAAAAATCACGGCGTATTGTAGCCGAATCAACTTTTACAGCTTCACTAAGCTCTGCCGAGGATACTCTTTGTTTACCTGAGGAATGTAAGTTCTTTAAAAATCGATAATATAAGGGCAACCTTTTAGCTGTTGCCTGCGGTATCTTTGGGTCATGGTTCATCGTTCTTCCCCGCCTTCACACATGCTTTTCAAACTTATTCTTCTTTATTTGTTTGATTCAACTGTCTTTTGTAATCGTTACTAGATACTCCACCTGTTTTCTCCACTAAAAATGTAGGCCCGATTACCATTCCTTTATCAATAGCCTTACACATATCGTAGACAGTTAATGCCGTCACGGATGCAGCTGTTAACGCTTCCATTTCAACACCTGTACTCCCTTTTGTCTTGGCTTCTGTTTTTATTTTAAGCCTATAACCTTGTTCTTCTTTTACCCAATCAAAGGCTATATTGACCCCTTGTAGAGATATAGGGTGACACATCGGGATTATATTGGATGTATTTTTGCTGGCCATGATGCCTGCAACCTGTGCAACTGACAGAACATCACCTTTTTTCATTTGCTGGTTCGTGATTTTTTCATATATTTCATCGTTCAATAAGATACTCGATTGAGCTGTTGCCGTCCGAATGGTTTCAGGCTTCGCACTCACATCAACCATTTTAGCTCTGCCTTGTTCATTAAAATGCGTTAAGTCTCCCATTAGAGCCCCTCCTAAATCATACACTATTATTCCACATTATGTAACAGCTTGTTTTTCCTTAGACCTCAGCTGTTGCCGATAATTACTATAATACGTTACACTAACAATAATCAATTGAGGTGAAAATTTATGATTTTATTACAAATCAATCAACTATCAAAATATTACGGAGCTGAACTTATTTTATCAAATATGAAGCTCGAAGTTCAAAATAAAGATCGAATTGCATTAGTTGGCCGAAATGGCGCTGGAAAATCAACTCTGCTAAAAATCATAGCTGGACAACTTTCCCATGATGGCGGCGAGATCATCAAACCCAAAGGCGTCTCTATTGGCTATATGGCACAGGATACAGGTTTAGAATCCGAACTTTCCATTTGGGATGAGATGCAGACTGTATTTAAAGACCTGCTAAAACAAGAGAAAGAACTGCGCCGACTTGAGGCCGAAATGGCCAAACCTGATACTTTTGATAACGAAATACTTTATCAAAAGGTATTAAATGAATATGACACTTTACAGGTAACCTTTAAGGAAAAGGGGGGCTATCAATATGAAGCAGATATCCGTTCCGTATTACATGGTCTTCAGTTTGGTGACTTTGACTATTCCACCCTCATTTCCACGTTGAGCGGAGGCCAAAAAACACGGCTTGCATTAGGGAAGCTGCTTTTAAAGAAGCCCGATATATTGATTCTAGATGAGCCAACAAACCATCTGGATATCGAAACTCTCTCCTGGCTTGAACAATATTTACAAAGTTACCAAGGTGCTGTACTTATTGTTTCCCATGACCGCTATTTTCTAGATAAAGTTGTAAACCAGGTGTATGAAATTTCAAGAAATAATATGAAAAAGTACTATGGTAATTACAGTTCTTACTTAGAAGGAAAAGCGGAAGATTATGAACGGGACATGAAGCAATTCGAAAAACAACAAGGTGAAATCGAAAAACTGCGCGACTTTGTTCAACGTAATATCACAAGAGCTTCGACCACGAAAAGAGCGCAAAGCAGACGCAAGCAGCTCGAAAAGATGGACGTATTGGACAAGCCGCAAGGTGATGAAAAATCCGCTAATTTTTCATTCCAGATTGAGAGGCAAAGCGGAAACGAAGTACTCCATCTTCATGACTTGGCTATCGGTTACGAAGGAGAAACTGTATCAAAAAATATAAATTCCCGAATGACAAAAGGAGAAAGTATAGCTCTTGTTGGCCCAAATGGGGTTGGAAAATCAACGTTATTGAAAACGATCATCTCTAAGCTGCCTGCAATTTCTGGCGATTTCCGTTTCGGAACAAACGTTGAAGTCAGCTACTATGATCAGGAACAAGCCAATTTGATTTCTAATAAACGCGTACTCAATGAATTATGGGATGACTATCCCCTTAAACCGGAAAAGGATGTACGCACGGTACTCGGTAATTTCCTTTTTAGTGGGGACGATGTTTTGAAAACAGTTTCGACATTAAGCGGCGGTGAAAAGGCCCGGCTTGCTCTAGCCAAAATGATGATGGAAAAAGGGAATTTTTTAATTCTTGATGAACCAACGAACCATTTAGATCTCGACAGCAAATTAGTGCTTGAAAATGCTTTGATAGATTATCCAGGAACCATTCTTTTCGTCTCACATGACCGTTATTTTATTAATCGAATTGCAACAAAGGTCATTGAGCTATCTAAAGACGGCAATGAAGAGTTCCTCGGCGATTATGATTACTATGTAGAGAAAAAACAAGAGCAAGCAGAAATCGAAGCACTCGAACAACAAAATAAATCAAAAACTGTAGAACTAATCGTTGAAAAGACAAACTACAAAATTGATAAAGAAGCAAAAAAAGCAGAACGCCAGCGAAAACGCCGTATCGAGGAAATCGAAGCAGCCATGGAGCTACTGGAAACTGAAATAAACGAATATAATGAGCTCCTTTGTGACCCAAACGTCTTTCAAGACCATGAAAAGGTAATGGAAGTTCAGACGAAGCTCGATAAAGCACAGGAAACTTTAGATCAGCATCTTGAAGAATGGGCTGAATTAGAAGAATAAACAAACGGACCGAGTTATTTGACTCGGTCTTTACATGATGTTTTGAAAAGATCCCCACAAAGTTATCCACATTTCTATACACAAACAAGTTGCTACTAAATAGGTACTCAATTAATTTATCCACAATATCCACAGAAACTTATACACTTATCCACATAACGATCGGTTATACACAGTGGCCTTGATAAATAAAAAAATGTTATCCACAGAATATTCTATTTTTTATAAAAAACATGATAAAAAGACAGGATACCGAAGTTTGGTATCCTGCCTTTATTATCGTTAGAAAACTTCTAAATCTAATCCGGGGTTTCCGTTCAAGTCTAACCCAGAGCGCTTCCCTTTTTCGAACATGACACTTGCAGCTGCACCAATCATAGCTGCATTATCCGTACAAAGATATAAAGGGGGAATAGAAATATTTATTGGTAAATCCATAAAGGCTTCAGTAAGTGCTTCCCGCAGGCCTTTATTAGCGGCAACCCCGCCTGCAAGTAACACCTGTTTCACATCATATTCCTTAGCAGCTTTTACAGCTTTTGTCACAAGTACCTCTATGACGCTTGCTTGGAAGCTTGCTGCCAAATCTTTAGGTTCAATTTTTTCTCCACGTTGTTCTGCATTATGCAAAGTGTTAATTACTGCTGATTTCAAGCCGCTGAAAGAAAAGTCATAGCTGCCATCCAGCCATGCCCGAGGCAGTTTCAAAGATGGTGAACCTTCTTGTGCAAGCCTATCGATATGCGGACCGCCTGGATAAGGAAGACCTAAAGTTCGAGCTACTTTATCATATGCCTCTCCTGCTGCATCGTCCCGCGTCTCTCCTATTACTTTAAAGGATCCGGGCTCCTCTAAAAGCACCAACTCCGTATGGCCTCCTGAAACGACTAATGAAAGGGCTGGGTACTGAATTTCTTGAACAAGCCTATTTGCATATATATGGCCCGCAATATGGTGCGTTCCAACAAGCGGGATTCCATGAGCAAAGGCCACAGCCTTTGCAGCATTAACACCTATTAGCAATGCCCCTACTAGCCCAGGACCTTCCGTAACAGCAATAGCGTCCAACTCTTCATACGTCACACCAGCCTGAAGTAAAGCCTCTTCAAGGACGATTGTAATCTGCTCTACATGGTGTCGGGACGCAATTTCAGGTACAACACCACCAAACCTCTTATGACTTTCTATTTGTGAAGCCACGACATTGCTCAATATCTCTGTTCCATTTTTTATGACAGCTGCGGCAGTTTCATCACAGCTGGTTTCAATACCTAATATAATTTGATCTTTTTTCATGAAAAATTCACCCACATAACATAAGCATCTTCTTGATTATCTGTATAATAATTTTTACGAATTCCGCCCTTTTGAAAACCTAGTTTTTCATAAAGTGAAATGGCCACTGCATTACTAACACGAACTTCAAGCGTCATCCTCACAACGCCCATGCTAATTGAGATTTCAATCATCTTTCTAAGCAGAGCTTCACCTAGCTTTTGCCCTCGATATTCAGGTAAAATAGCGATGTTGGTAATATGCGATTCATCAATGACAATCCATGCCCCGCAATAACCGGCAATTTTCCCTTCATCTTCAATAACCATGTAAACAGCATATTGATTATGATTTAATTCATTAAAAAAAGCTTCCCGGCTCCAAGGCAAAGTAAAGGATTGTTTTTCAACGTTTAACACTTGGTCGATATCTTCCGTTTTCATCTTTCGAAACGTCAATGTTTTACTCATAATAATCGGTCGCTTTCCTATTATTTTATTTCCCCTGCTGTTCGAGCCACTTAGCTTCCGCTTCAGCCATCCGAATATAGTTCGGTACAAACTGGTGTATGTCCACTTCAGTTTTGTTTAGACCAATAAATGCAAGTTCGCTTGGTCGGGAGTTAAATAACTGTTCGGGGGAAAATACTGCTAAATTCCCTAACACTTCCGTAATCGCTTCCCGATGGATTTCCACATCCTGACCAACAAATAAAACAGGACGCTTTAATTCCTTTAATCGAATTGCCCATTCAGAGGATAGAATATTGCAATCTTCAATAACTGTTTTTAACACATTATTTTCTATTTCATATAATCCAGTATAAATCTGGCCTCTTCTTGCATCAAACAAGGGCGAAACTAACCCGTTAAAATAACGTCCATTAGCAGCTAAAACTTCTAAACTAGAAACAGCTGATAATGGAATTTTCAGCGTCCAGGCTAATGTTTTTGCAATTGTCACGCCTATCCTAACCCCTGTATAAGATCCAGGGCCTTGAGCAACCACAATTTTAGTCAATTCCTTCGGACTAGTGTCACAATCCCTTAATAGGGTCTCAATTGCTGGCATCACTCGAACCGAATGATTTTTCTTTAAATTCGTAGTATACTCGCCAATTACTTGAGTTCCATTTATTAGAGCAATCCCTAACGTGAAGTTCGATGTATCTATAGCTAAAACCTTCATCAAATAATCTCCTTACATAACGTAACATACCGTTCGCCTTTTGCTTCTAAGACAAGACGGCGGCTTGTATCACTAAGACGATAAATATAAATAGTTAAGATATCATTTGGAAGCTGGTCTTTAATTAAATGAGCCCATTCCACAACGGTCACACCTTCACCATCAAAATATTCATCAAAACCTAAATCTTCTTCGGATTCACTTACCCGATATACATCCATATGGTATAAGGGTAATCTCCCAACGTATTCCTTTATTATCGTAAAAGTTGGGCTATTCACAGTTCTCGATACACCTAAACCCTTAGCGAGACCTTTTGTGAACGCCGTTTTCCCTGCTCCCAAGTCCCCTTCTAAAGCAAGTACATCACCACTTGAAAGCCTTTGTGCTAATTCCTGTGCAAAATGCGCTGTTTCTTCCTCGTTCTGAGTAATCCATTCAAATTGTTGCATATATCAATCACCTTTATCTTCTATTAGGAAAATGTTCTCTAATTTTATCCCGAGAACCATAAATGCAATACTTAAAATGAAGCTAACACCATAATTATATCCCTAATAAAGCATTCTATATGTAGTTTACCTTGTTTCAAAAGAAGAAACAAATAAGTTAGGGACATTATTATCCAAAATTCAGATAAAACAAAAAAACGAAACCAAGGTTTCGTTTTTTCATGATTGCGGGGACAGGATTTGAACCTGCGACCTTCGGGTTATGAGCCCGACGAGCTACCGGACTGCTCCACCCCGCGACGGTATAAATGTTTCTTTTATAAAATTTAGTATGCCCTTTTTAAAATAAAGGATACAATTAAAAGTTATAGCTTGGCGGCGTCCTACTCTCACAGGGGGAAACCCCCAACTACCATTGGCGCTGAAGAGCTTAACTGCCGTGTTCGGAATGGGAACGGGTGTGACCTCTTCGCTATCGCCACCAAACATTTAACTCTTTATCAGAACATTTTTTATTATAACATGCGTCCTAATAAAATGCAAGAAGAAATTTTCATTCCTTCAAAACTAGATAATAAGAAGGTATTTCATTTTTTTAAAGCTATGGTTAAGTCCTCGATCTATTAGTA